>DASWUI010000001.1:0-2247 GCA_036401715.1 Ramlibacter sp.
GAGCAGCTCAAGCGGCTGCTGGCCGGCGAGCTGCCGTACGCGGATTTCCTTCAGTCCGGCGGCGGCGAGAAGCCGCGCGAGGCCAACACCGAGGCGATCGAGGTCTGGTACGAACTGAGCCAGGTGCTGCAGGGCGAAGCCGCCTGCGGCGCCGAGCAGAGCGACAAGATCCCGACGATGGTGGGCTACTCCTATTCGCCGCAGGTGCAGGCCACCGCCGCCAGGCTGGCCGGCCTGGCCGACGCGGAGATCCGCACCCGCTGCGAGGGCGCGCTGATGGAGGCGACGCCCGACCAGGTGGTCGCCGCGGTGCAGGGGCTCAAGGCCTTCTACCAGCGCGCGGCCCAGAACAAGGACGCGGTGCTGTTCCGCGTGGCCTGAACCCGATTTCCCAACCCCGCCGCGCAAGCGGTGCAGTCTTTCCGCATGTCGGCCCACACCCAGATCCGTTTCGCATCGCTGGCCTCCGCCACCTACGCCGCGCTCCTCGTGAGCGGCATCGTCTACCACTTCCAGCGCACCGGCAGCCTGCGCGCGCTGGTCAACAGCCTGTCGCAGCCCGCCGTGTGGATCGCGCTGCTGGTCGCGGCACTCGTGACCTTCGGGCTGTGGAAGCGCTACGCCTGGGCCTGGTGGCTCGGCGTCGGCGCGGCCGGCTACCAGGTCTTCCGCATCGCCAGTGCCCACGTGCAGGGCCGCGGCTTCGGGCAGATGCCCGGATTCGCCACGCTGCTGGCGCTCGCCCTGCTGCTGCTGGTGCTGGCGCTGCTGCTGCCGCGCCGCGCGCGCCTGGGCTGCAACCGCTGATGCGATGCCATGAAGCAGCGGCTGACGTCCTGGAACGGCAACGCCCTGCTGGCCTGGCTCGCGGCGTTCGCCTTCGGGGCGGCGGCGCTGTGGCCGCGCGCCTTCGGCGCTGACATCCCGCTGGTCGGGCTGCGCGCGCTGTCGGACCTGCGCCTGGGCGTGCCGCTGGTGGCGGCGGCGCTCGCCATGGCCGTCTTCCTTTCCGTGCCGCGGTGGACGACGCGCGACGCGCTGCTGGTCTGCGCGGGCGCCTCGCTGTGCCTGTTCGCGGTGGTCACCTATGCGGTGGGGGCGTCCGCCGCGCTGCCCTTCGTCTTCATCGGCGGCAACATCCTGCGCGAAGCGCGCAGCGCCCGCGCGCGGCCGGGGCCGCACTGGGCGGAAACACAATAAGCAAGGGGAGGGGGCCATGCCCATCGTCGGTTTCGGACTCTATTTCGCGCTCGCGATCTTCTGCGCGGTGCACGTCGTGCGCACGGGCCAGCCGCTGTACTGGCTGATGATCCTGTTCGCGTTCCCCATCGTGGGCAGCGTGGTGTACTTCGTCGCGGTCTACCTGCCGAACTCGCGGCTGCAGCGCAATGCGCTCAAGGCGGTGTCGGCCGCCGCCAGGGCGATCGATCCGCAGCGCGACGTGCGCGCCGCGCGGCTGGCCTTCGAGGAAACGCCCACCGCGCAGAACCAGATGCGCCTGGCGGCGGCGCTGCTCGATGCCGGCGACGCTCCCGCCGCCGCCGGGGCCTACGAGGCCTGCCTCGGCGGACCCTTCGCCCGCGACCCGGAAATCCGCTGGGGCGCCGGTCGCGCCTACGTCGAGTGCCAGCGCTACGCCGATGCGCTGCGCTGCCTGGAGCCCCTGCGGCGCGAGCGGCCCGATTACCGGCCGGAGGCGGTGGCGCTGCTGATCGCACGCGCGCTGGCCGGCACGGCGCGCAATGCCGAAGCGCGGGCCGAATTCGCGCAGGCGGAGGCGCGCTTCGGCACCTACGAGGCGAAGGCGGAGTACGCGATCTGGGCCTATGCCATCGGCGACCGCCTCACCAGCCAGCGCCTGCAGGCTGAGCTGGAGAAGATCGCCGCGCGCTGGAGCCCGCTCACCCGGGAGCTGAACGAGCCGGCGCTGCGCAGGCTGCAGGCGGCGCGCGAGCTGGCGGCGAAGCAGGCCTGACCGCTAGAGCACCGGCGCCAGCAGCGCCGTCAGCCGCTCGCGCGCCTTCTCCAGCGCCGGGCGCCGCTCCCAGTCCTCGTAGGTCACGCGCCTGCTGCGGCGCATGTCGGCCTCGAACACCTGCGTCAGGTGCGCGGCGAAGTCCCGGTCGTAGACGTTCAGGTTGGCCTCGTCGTTGAGGTGGAACGAGCGCGGATCGAAGTTGGTCGAGCCCACCGAGGACAGCAGCCCGTCCACCAGCACCATCTTCACGTGGTACATGGTGGGCTGGT
>DASWUI010000002.1:0-5739 GCA_036401715.1 Ramlibacter sp.
GGCAGCAGCGCCGCGGCGAGTTCGCCCCCGACGATGCCGGCCAGGGCGAGCATCGTGGGCCGCACGTAGCCGGCGCGGTCGACCCAGCGCCCCACGTGCACCGCGACGAAGGTCGGCACCAGCATCATCAGGCTCATCAGCAGGCCCACCGTCACCGGCGAGGCCTGCAGGTGCAGGGCCTGCAGCGAAATGGCCAGGCGCGCACCGCCGAAGCTGGCGTGCGCCAGGGCCAGCAGGAGGATCAGGCGCAGGGGGGAAGCGGAGGCAGGAATTTGTGAAGGACGCGGCCGCGCGCGAGCATGGGAAACGGCGTCGATGTTAGCGCGGCCCCGCGCCCACCATCGTCGGCGGACTACACAAGCTTCGTCTCTTTCCACCGCTGTGCGGCGGGGGGCGTGGGTAGAGTTTGCCGGCAAGGACATGCACAACATGCGCTCTGCCACCAAGAGAAGACTCAGCCTCGCGGCACTGCTGGCCGCCCTGATCGCCGCGGGCGCGCTCGTGCCGCTGGCCTACAAGAACCGGCACGCCGGCACGCCCGAGGCCACGGTGGCGGCGGTGCCCTCGCCTGCCCCTTCGGCCCCCGCCGCGGAGGAGCCCGCGCCGGCGCCGCCGCCGGGAACCGAGGTGGTGCCGCCGGAAGAATCGGAGAGCGACCGCGGCCCCGCGTCCGCCTCGCCCGCGGGCCCCACCCTGTCCTTCGGGCGCGCGGCCGGACTGCACCTGACTCCCGATCCCCTGCGCCTGAATTCCAGCGCCGCCCTGCTCGTCAACCAGGACAGCGGCGAAGTCCTGGTGCGCAAGAACGACCAGGCGGTGCTTCCCATCGCATCGCTCACCAAGCTCATGACCGCGCTGCTGGTGGCCGAGGCGAACCAGCCGATGGACGAAATGCTCACCATCACCGAGGAAGACGTCGACCGGGAACGCAACAGCCGCTCGCGCCTGAAGGTGGGCACGACGCTCACGCGCAGGGAAGCCCTGCATCTCGCGCTCATGTCCAGCGAGAACCGCGCCGCGCACGCGCTGGGCCGCACCTATCCCGGCGGCATGGAGAAGATGGTTGCCGCGATGAACGCGAAGGCGCGCGCCCTCGGGATGAAGAACACCAGCTACGTGGACCCGACCGGCCTGTCCAACCGCAACCAGTCCACGGCCCGCGACGTCGCCGTGCTGGTGGGCCACGTCGCCCGCAACCCGATGCTCGCCGAGTTCTCCACCACGCCTTCGCACGTGGCGGAGCTCGGGGACCGCACGCTGCAGTACATCAACTCCAACCGGCTGGTGCGCAACCGCAAGGCCGGCTGGGACATCGAACTGCAGAAGACCGGCTACATCGTGGAAGCGGGGCGCTGCCTGACCATGATGACCAAGGTGGGCGGCCAGGACCTGATCATGGTGCTGCTGGACGCGGACACCAACGGCGCGCGCGTGGCCGATGCCGAACGCATGCGCCGCTGGGTCACGGCGCAGTGGGGCCTCCCGGATACCGTGGCCCAGGCGCGCGACGACGAGGCCGACAAGCCGGTGCGCAAGGTCAAGGCGGTCGCGAAGAAGAAGCAGAAGGCCGGCGAGGGTCGCAAGAAGGCCGTGGTGGCCAAGAAGGACAGCGGCAGGAAGCCGACGGGCAAGACCGCGGTCGCGTCCGCGAAGAAGGATTCGGGCAAGACCGCGGTCGCGTCCGAGAAGAAGGATTCGGGCAAGGCCGCGGTCGCCTCCGCGAAGAAGGATCCGGGCAAGGACCCGGACAAGGACTCCGCCAAGCAGGGCCGCGTGCGCCAGACCTTCGCTTCCGGCAAGTCCTCCGAGAAGAGCTGAAGAGTCACCAGAACGCCCAGGATCCTGTCCCCGCGGCACGGATCCCCATCCGCGCCAGGCCGCGCCTGGCGCGCAAGCGCTGAGCCACGCCTTGCGTCGCCGCTGCCCCCGCCTTGCACTCGCGCTTGGCTCCGCGTCGCGCGTCTGCGCGCTCGCCCGCTGAGCCATGTTCCGCTCCCCTCTCCCGAAAAAACTGCGATCCGCGCGTATCAAGGTGCCCAACGATGAAATAGTCCCGCGCTGAGCTTCGAACTTCACTGCCGCCTACAGGTCCATCAGACACTTCCTACAAGCAAGTCAGCGGACCAAGACAGATGCAGTTCACGAAAGCCACCACCTTCCCCGCCATCGCCTCCGTCGCCGTCATCGGCGCCGTTGCCGCCCTGACGAGCCAGATGGTTCCTTCCGTGTCCAGCGCGGCAGCCCCCGGGCGCGTGCAGGCCACCTTCGCCGCTCCGGCGGACACGAAGACCATGGGCGCCGCCGCGGCGGTGGCGCGGACCACCGGCGCAGCGGCGAATGCCACCGCCGCCGCCGCCGTGGCTGCCGTGTCCAAGGCTGCTCCTTCGGCGACCCCTGCGCTCCGCATGGCGACGCCGGTGGCCGCCGCCGCGGTCAAGTTCGCGTCCCAGGAAGCGGTGCGCGCGAAGATCAAGTTCGAGACGGTCCGCTACGCGGGCAAGCCGGTAAAGACGCTGGACGAGCAGTCCCGCATCCTGCTGGCCCAGGCCGCCGCCGCGCGCGCCGGCCTCCACACGGTGGGGCTCTCGTTCGAGGACGTCTACGGCGTCATCGATGCCGAGACCGACTGGATCCCGCGCACCGGCATGGGCCGCAACGGCGTGGCCAGCCTGGGCCTGGCGCAGTTCGAGCCGCGCACGGCGCGCGGCCTCGGCCTGAAGGACCCCAACGACCCCGTGCAGGCCGTCTTCGCCGCCGCCGTGAACATGAAGCACGGCGCCGAATGGGCCGAGGACAAGATCGCTCACCTGAAGCTCACCCCCGAGCAGCGCGCGCAGAAGATCCGCGAGGGCGTGTCGATCTACTACAACCTGTCGATCAAGGGCCGCAACAAGTGGGACGGCTTCAACACCGCCTCCCTGCCCGTCGAGACGCAGCGGCACATCCGCAACGTGCGGCAGGGCGCGACCGAGGCGGCGCAACTGGCGAGGCTGCTGGACGCCTGAAGGTCGACCGTCACATATTGTTGCGTTGGCAAAGGATGGATTAGGGCTGTTACCTAATGTCGATTGCTTGATTTCTTAGTTGATGAGAACTTCCCGTCGCTTTTACAGACGGGGAATCGTTCATGTCGGGGCCCAGCCCGAGGGATCACCAGCTCAGCGCGCTGCTGCGCAAACTCGCGCAGGCTCCGGCAGACCGCCGCGGCCTCTACCCCGCGCTGCAGGACGTCGCGGCGCTGCTGGATGCGTCCGGCGCCCACCTGCTGCCCGAAGTGCCGGGCGCGGGTGTTCCCCCCGGCCTGATCCACTGTTTCGACCTGGACAGCGAGGAGCACTGGCTGGTGGAGGCGCTCGCCGCGGCGCGCGCCGACCAGGGCGTCTGCGCCGTCGTGCGCCACCGCGTCTCCCATGCCGACTTGCTGCTCGTCACGCGCACGCACACGCCCTTCGGCGCGGAAGAATGCGGCTGGCTGGAACTGCTGGCCCCGCACTTCCGGCAGGCCCTCGACGCCGCCGAGGCCGCCGTGTCACCCCTGCCCACCCTGCAGGCGGCCGCCAGCGTCGCGCGGCTGCTGCCCCTGCCCTGCCTGTTGACGGACGAAGCGGGCCGGTCGCTCGAACGCAATCCTGCATTCGACAAGGTGCTTCAGGCGCTGCACGGGTCCATGCGCACCGGCCGCATCGCCTTCGCGGACTCCTTCCTCGCCGGCTCCTGGCGGCAGGCCCTGGCGGAGGCACGGGTGACCGCGCAGACGCAGTCCCTGCTCGCCAACACCGGCGAGGGGTCGTGGAAGGTGCATGTCGCGCCCATGGCCTGCCTGGACAGTCCCGCCGGCGCGTCGCCCCGCGTGCTGATGCTGGTGCTGTTCGAGAAGCTGGCCGGAGCAAGGCCCCCCGCGCACAGCGTACCTTCCTCCCCCGCGCTCACGAAAGCGGAGTTCGAGGTCCTCGGCAGCCTGCTCCTGGGACACACCGCCAAGGTGATTGCGCGGGCGCGCGGGGCTTCGGTGCACACCGTGCGCAGCCAGATCACCTCCATCCTCGGCAAGACGGGACACCACACACAGAAGGAACTGATCGCCTCGATCGGGGGCAGCACCTTCGAGAGCGTCATTCCGGAACATGGCGACGTCGACTGACAGCCCTTCGGGCGGCCGCGCGAACGCGTGTCCATCACCCATTTGCATGATGCGCCGACAGTTTCGCCGCATTGCAAATTACTGCTGAAGGTAACCAGGCGTGATGCGCCGACTGCGGCGCGAGCGATCGTGTCGCAGCCCGCCGGGCGCCTCCTGCCGCGGGCGGAGTGGGTCCCTTGGAGCTATTGGCATCGGGGAGCCGCTGGCTAGACTCCTTCGAACCAACTCAGAAAGGGGCCGGCCCATGAACGTATCCATCCTTCGTTCCACCTTCGCGGCGTGCCTGATCGGCGTCGCGTCTGCGGCCCAGGCCGCGTTCATGAGCGTCGTTCCCGACGCGTTCGGCAACTTCACGGTGACGGACACCACGCATCCGAACGCGGGCGATTACCAGTTCAACATCCAGCCGACGACGAACCCGAACCCGGTCATCTACTACGACCAGAATCCGCCGACCAATCAGTCGCCTTCGGCGATCCAGACGCTGATCGCGTCCCACTACTCCGTCGACCCGGCATCGCTGGCCCTGGCCGGCAGCTGCGACGACGTCGAAGCCGGCTGCTCCGGCCTGACTTCGAACTCCACGACTTTCGCGCTGAGCGGCGTGCCGCAGTTCGAGTACCTCGCCATCCACCTGGGCGGCGGCGAGCTGTTCTTCCACTGGTCGCAGCCGATCACGTCGATGCTGCTGACCGCGCTCGACGGCTTCCCCAGCGGCCGCAGCAACTACCGTTCCTACTCCGCGGTACCGCTGCCGGGCGCACTCGCCCTGTTCCTCGGTGCCCTCGGGTTCTTCGGGGTTCGGCAGAAGCTGGCAGGGCGTGTACGCGGCAAGGACCTCGCAGCCGGCTGAACACCGCCACGCTCGCCGCAATGCCGTGCGCGAAAGCGCACGGCATTTTTGTTTTTGCGCCCAGCGCGCAGCGCGCGTGTCCTACATCCTTCGGGCAGTGTCCCATCGCGCAAATGCGTGATGACGCAATGCGTGTGCAAACGAAGAATCCCTGCAACCCCGGATTGTTGCCGGCATCCACGATGCCCCTCGGGGAAAAACGATGCCCCCGGAGGAAATGCAGTATGCAGACCGTCGCACCAGCCGAATCCATCACCAATCACGCCGGCTCGCTGCTGTCGCTGTTCGAAGAAGCCCTGGAGCCGCGAGACCCGACGGGTTGGTCCCGCTGGATCCAGGGCGAGATGCGGCGCTTCCTTCCGCACGATGCAATGGTCGCCGCCTGGGGCGACTTCCGGACCGGGGCCCTGGCCTACGAGGTGGTCGCCAGCGACGGCGCCCTGCGGCCACACGCCATCGGCAAGGGCGCCGTCGAGCGCCTGATGACGCGCCTGTACGAAACGTGGGTCGCCTCGGGGCAGCAGCCGATCGTCGTGGAGAGTTCCGATCTGCGCGCCGAGACCCCGGCGCTTGCGGATTTGTCGCAGTGCGCGCTGGCGCACGGGATCGAGGACCACCGCGGCCGCTACGACTGCGTGTACCTGTTCCTCGGCCCGCACGAGCTCGCCGGCCCCGTGGCGCGCCAGCTGTGCCGGATCATGCTGCCCTTCATCGACACCGGCTTCCGGCAGCTGCCGGAACGCCC
>DASWUI010000003.1:0-6059 GCA_036401715.1 Ramlibacter sp.
GTCGCGCAGGTGCCGGAGCAGGTCGGGGAGGGCGTCGGATGGTGCTTCCAAGAGCTCGTCGCTACAATGAATCGCACTCGGAATTACTGGCGCAGTTTCTGGCAATACCGAGTGAAAGTGGGTGCGAATCGGTGCGTTTGACTGCGCTTCATTGCGGTCCACTGCGCTGTAAGTACTTGATTTTGTTAGTGTTGCGTGTGGACAGCGAGTCACTGCGAGGCGGATTTCTGATTGAAAATCCGCGTGTCGGTGGTTCGATTCCGCCCCAGGCCACCAGTCAAGCAGAAGAAAAGGGGCTCCTCGCGAGCCCCTTTTCTCTTTCCCTCCCTCCTCGTCGCCGTCAGCGCATCGCCTTGCCCGCCATGCGCAGGATGTCGTCGAGCGCGTTGCCGTCGCGATTGGCATCGAGCAGGCTTCCCAGGCCGCCGAGCGCGCCGCCCGAAGCCTGGCTGCCGCCTCCGAACACGCTTCCGAGCATGCCGCCAAGACCGCCGGCGGCGGACGCGCCGGCATCCGGTGTGCCGGTGCCGCGCTTGGCCATGAAGCCGGCCACCGCCATCGCCAGCAGCGGCAGCATCTTCTTCAGGAGCGCCGGGTCCAGGCCCGACTGCGCAGACGCGCTCTGGGCCACCGTCCGGCTCACCTCGCGCGAGCCGAAGATCTCGCCGAGCACGGCGTCTCCCTGGCTCACGTCCGTGGGCTGCGGCGACAGCACCTGGTCCAGCAGCCCGCCGCCGCCCAGGCGTCCCAGCAGCCCGCCCAGTCCTGCGACGCCGCCCTGCGCTTCGGCCTTGTGCTGGAAACCGCCGAGGATGGCCGGCAGCAGCGCCTCGGCGCCGCTGGCCGCCTGCTGCGCGGGGATGCCGAGTTCCCGCGCGATCGAATCGAGTCCGCCGGCCTGTTGCAGCAAATCAGTCAGTTGCATGGTCGTACCTCAGTCGAGCAGTTCCGCCGGCACCTTGCCGCCGTTGGCCGCGAGCTTCTGCATCACGGCCTTGTGCAGCCAGGTGTTCATCTTCGCCGAGTCGGCCATCAGCTCGGGCGGGCAGCCGAGTTCGGTGGCGAGTTCCTTGCGCGCCTGCAGGCTGCTGTCGATGTCCAGGAGCTTGAGCAGGTCGACGATCGACGTGCGCCAATTGAGTTTCTGCGGATTCGCCGCAGCCTTGCGTTCGAGCTGCGCCGTCACGTCGACCGGGCTCGCCGCAGCGACCGACGCGGGCGCAGGCGAAGCGGCGGCGGGGCCCGCGCCTGCCACGCTGGCGTTCGGCGCGGCGGGCGGCACCGGCGTGCGCAGCATCTCCTCCACCTTGCCGGCACCGGCGTCGAATCCGAGCTTGTCCAGGATCTTGCCGAAGAATCCCATGGTGTGTTCCTCCCTGTTGCGGCCACCGGGGCGGGGCCGGTCCGTGCGCATGATGCGCCCGTGCCCCGCTCCCGGGCAACCATCCCGCCGGGCAGGAGTGCTGCCGCGCGTAACTGCGGCGGCCGCGTGTTACCGGGCCCCGGCCCGTGCCACGTAGACTGTGCCCATGGCGCATGCGGAACCACCGGATCGGGTCGAAGTCCTCGCCTTCGACATCTTCGGCACCGTCGTCGACTGGCACGGCAGCATCGTGCGCGAGATGGCGGCGCTGTATCCGCAGGTCGACGGCGACGCCTTCGCGCTGGCCTGGCGGCGCGGCTACCGGCCCGCCATGGCGCGCGTGATGTCGGGCGAGCTGGGATGGACGCTCATCGACGACCTGCATCGCATGATCCTCGACGGGATCCTGCCGCAGTTCGGGCTGGAGCACCTGGGCGAAGAGGAACGCCGGCACCTCAATCGCGTGTGGCACCGGCTGGACCCCTGGCCGGACTGCGTCGAGGGCCTGCAGCGCCTCAAGCGCAAGTACATCATCTGCACCCTCTCCAACGGCAACCTCGGCCTGCTCACGCGCATGGCCAAGCGCGCGGGCCTGCCCTGGGACTGCGTGCTCTCCGCCGAAGTGTTCCGCGCGTACAAGCCGGATCCCGCCACCTATCTCGGCGTCGCACGCGTGTTCGAGCTGCCGCCCGGGCGCGTGATGCTGGTGGCCGCGCACCACGACGACCTTGCCGGCGCGCGCGCCTGCGGGCTGCGGACCGCCTACGTCGAGCGGCCCGTGGAGTTCGGCGCGAACAACGTCAAGGACGTGCGGCCGCAGCCGGGCAACGACCTGCACAGCCGCGACCTGCCCGACCTTGCCGACCAGCTCGGTTGCTGAGCCATGTAGTCAGGGGCTGACAGCCGAGGGCGAGGGCGGACTAGCCGCGCCGGCGCAGCGCGCCTAATCCGGCCGGCGACCGTCCGGAGCACCATGGCAGGGACACAGGAGCCATCCCATGCCAGAAGACCGCACCCCGATAGACCACGGGCTGGCGCATCCCCAACCGGAGCGCGGCACGATCCCGCAACCGAAACCGAAGGCCGATGACGACCCGCAGGAGATGGTGCCGAACCAGCGCACCGTATCCGAGGAAAACGAGAGGCAGCCCGGCGTGGGCGGCCACACCGACTTCGTGCAGACGCCGGACTGAGGGGCCGCCATGGTGATGTTCAAGGCGAAGTTCAAGCCGCTGCCGGGCAAGCCGACGGCGAAGCTGCAGGCGCAGCAACAACAGCAGTCCCAGCCGGGCCGCCAGCAACAGCAGCAGCCCCAGCCCGAGCCGTCGCCGTCCCAGCCGCCGCGGCAGCGGGACCAGGAAGCCCCCCCGATCGAGAAGGAGCGCGGCCCGCAGTACCCGGTGAAGGAACCGGGCCCGGGCAACCCGCCCGAGCGCGTCCGCTAGGCGCCCGCGGCCAGCCCGAGCTCACGCGCCCGCTCGGCGAGGCCGGTCGCGAAGGCCTCGTAGCCGCGCGCATTCGCGTGCACCGCGTCCGATCGCAGCGCATCGTCGCCGAGAACCCTGGCCCAGCCCCGCGCGTGCACCGGCAGCTTCAGCTCCGCCGCCACTTCCTCGTACAGGGGATGGTCGCCCAGCGAACGGGTGGCCGCCGCCAGCGCGCTCAGCTCCGGGATCGCGACCAGCAGCACCTGCGCGCCCGAGGCCGCGGCCTGCTCGCAGATGCTGCGCACGTTCGCGCGGGTCTGCGCGGGCGACACGCGCCGCAGGAAGTCGTTGCCGCCGATGCTCACGATCACCAGCTGCGGCTGGTGCTGCCGCAGCAGATCGGGCAGGCGCGCGAGCGCACCCCCGGCGGTATCGCCGGGGATGCCGGCATTCACCACGTTCCATCCGGTCAGCCGGGCGAGCACCGCCGGGTAGCTGGCCTCGGGGCTCGCACCCGTGCCGTAGGTCAGCGAGTCGCCCAGCGCCAGCACCGGGCTGCCGGCGGGCAGCGCCTGCATCTTCTGCTTGCGCGAACAGGCGGCCAGCAGCGGCGCGGCAGCGCAGGCGAGCAGGGCGCGGCGCGCCAGCACGGGCGGGCGTTCAGTCACGGGTGACGCGCAGCACTTCCTCGCGCGAGGTGATGCCCTCGCGCACCAGCCGGTCGCCGTCCTCGCGCATCAGGCGCATGCCGGAAGCGAGCGCCGCGTCGCGGATGTCCGCCTCGGAGGCGCGGTTGTGGATCAGGCCGCGGATGCGCTCGTCGGCCCCCATCAGCTCGAAGATGCCGGTGCGGCCCTGGTAGCCGGTGTAGCCGCAGTGCTGGCAGCCGCGCGGCGCGCCGCCGGCCTCTCCCTTGCAGTGTTCGCACAGCTTGCGTACGAGGCGCTGCGCCAGCACGCCCAGCAGCGAGGAACTCAGGAGGAAGGGCTCCACCCCCATGTCGGTCAGGCGCGTCACCGCGCTGGCGGCATCGTTGGTGTGCAGCGTGGCGAGCACCAGGTGGCCCGTCAGCGAGGCCTGGATGGCGATCTGCGCCGTCTCGTAGTCTCGGATCTCGCCGATCATGATCACGTCCGGGTCCTGCCGCAGGATCGCGCGCAGCGCCTTGGCGAAGTCGAGGTCGATCTTCGGGTTGACCTGCGTCTGGCCGATGCCGGGCAGCTCGTACTCGATCGGGTCCTCCACCGTCATGATGTTGCTGGTGGTGGCGTCCAGGCGGCTGAGCGCCGCGTACAGCGTGGTGGTCTTGCCCGAGCCGGTCGGGCCCGTGACCAGGATGATCCCGTGCGGCTGCGCGATCAGGGCGAGGAAGCGTTCCAGCGTGGCGCCGGTCATGCCCACGGATTCCAGGCTGATGCGGCTTTCGCTCTTGTCCAGCAGGCGCAGCACGGCGCGCTCGCCGTGCGCGCTGGGGATCGTGGACACGCGCACGTCCACCGCGCGCGTGCCGATGCGCAGCGAGATGCGGCCGTCCTGGGGCAGCCGCTTCTCGGCGATGTCCAGTTCGGCCATGATCTTCAGGCGCGAGATCAGCGCCGCGTGCAGGGCGCGATTGGGCTGCACCACCTCGCGCAGCGCGCCGTCCACGCGGAAGCGCACGCTGGAATGGCGTTCGTAGGGCTCGATGTGGATGTCGCTCGCGCCGTCGCGCGCGGCCTGCGTCAGCAGCGCGTTGAGCATGCGGATGATGGGCGCGTCGTCGCTCGCCTCCAGCAGGTCTTCCACCGCTGGCAGCTCCTGCATCATGCGGGTGAGGTCGGCGTCGTTCTGCACCTCGCTGACCACCGTGGCCGCGCTCGATTCCCCCTGCGCGTACGCGGCGGAGATCCGCTGCGCCAGCGCGCCGGCATCCAGCTGCTGCAGATGGCGCACCGGGTACTTGCGCAGCACCTCGCTCCAGGCCGGCGCCGGCGTGCCCGCGTGCCACAGCACCAGCTGGTCGCCGTCGCTTTCCAGCAGCAGCTGCTGGCTGCGCGCGAAGGCGTAGGGCAGGGGGTAGCGCATCGCGGTCAGCGCGCGCTGGGCGCGGTGGTGGCCGGCGGCGGCGCCAGCGGCCGCCAGCTGTCCAGCGGCGGCGGCACGGTGGTGATCTCCGGCGCGATCGGCGCCTGGTTCACGGGCACCAGCACGCTGGGCACCGGCTGCGCGTTCTGCTGCTTGGTCCGCATCAGGTCGTAGCGGTCGATCGACACCGCGTCGCTGGTGGCGGTGTCGCGGATCACCACCGGCCGCAGGAACACCATGAGGTTGCTCTTGGTGCGGCGGCGGGCCTCGCTCTTGAACAGGTTGCCGAACAGCGGCACGTCGCCCACGCCCGGGATCTTCTCCTGGTTGCCGCCATAGCGGTCTTCCAGCAGGCCGCCCAGCACCACCACCGAGCCGTCGTCGACCAGCACGTTCGATTCGATGGTGCGCTTGTTGGTGGTGGGGCCGTTGGCGTCGCGCTCGGTGCCGGGCTGCACGCTCGATGCTTCCTGGTAGATCGTCAGGCGCACCGTGCCGTTCTCGTTGATCTGGGGCTTCACCCGCAGCGTCAGGCCGACGTCGCGCCGCTCGATGGTCTGGAACGGGTTCACGGTGTTGCTCGACGCGCCGGTGTTGGTGAACTGGCCGGTGACGAAGGGCACGTTCTGGCCGATGACGATCTTGGCTTCCTCGTTGTCCAGCGTCAGCAGGTTGGGCGTGGACAGCACGTTGGCATCGGTATTGGCCTCCAGGAAGCGGGCCAGCAGCCCCAGCACGAAGGTGCCGTCGATGTTGCGCGCGGCGCCCAGGTTGAAGCCCGGCGCGGGCAGCGCCTGGCCGGTGGCCGCGCCGAGCGCCAGGTCGATGATGTTGGCCCCGCCGGTGCCGCTGCCGCGGAAGTTGGTGCCCAGCACCCCGATCACGTTGCTGTTGCGCGTGCCCAGCACGTTCTGCCACTGGATGCCGAACTCGGCCGCCTTCTCGGCGTTCACTTCGACGATCAGGCTTTCCACCAGCACCTGCGCGCGCCGGCCATCGAGCTGGTCGATCACAGCGCGCAGCTGCCGGTACTGCGGCTCGGGGGCCGTGATGATCAGCGAATTGGTGGCGGGATCGGCCTGGATCTGCCCGCCGGTGGACGGCTGGGCCGAGGGCGCGATCGGCGCGTTCGCGGCGCTCGTGCCGGTGCCCGCGCCGGGCCCGCTCAGGCCGCTGGCCGTGGCGGGGGAGGGCTGCGCGCCGCC
>DASWUI010000004.1:0-5652 GCA_036401715.1 Ramlibacter sp.
TGGACCAGTTCGTGCTCTGGGTCAATGCCGACGCGCCCTACAAGACGGCCAAGCAGTACATCGACGCCGTCAAGGCCGCGGGCCCGAACAAGATGAAGATGGGCGGCACCGGCTCCAAGCAGGAGGACCAGATCCTCACCGTGGGCATCGAGAAGGCCACCGGCACCAAGTTCATCTACGTGCCCTTCAAGGGCGGCGGCGAAGTGGCCGTGCAGCTGGTGGGCGGCCACGTCGACTCCAGCGTCAACAACCCCGCGGAAGCCGTGGCCCAGTGGCGTGCCGGCAAGCTGCGCGCCCTGTGCGTGTTCGACGGCCAGCGCATGCCGTACAAGACCAAGATCACCGAGACGCAGTCCTGGGGCGACGTGCCCACCTGCAAGGAAGCGGGCGTGCCGACCGAGTACACGATGCTGCGCGGCATCTTCATGCCCCCGGGCGTGACGAAGGAGCAGACCGACTACTACCTCGCGCTGCTGAAGAAGGTGCGCGAGACCCCCGAGTGGAAGGAGTACATGGAGAAGGGCGCCTTCAACCAGACCTCCATGGACGGCGAGAACTTCAACAAGTGGCTGGGCGCCGCCGAGCAGAACCACCGCGAGCTGATGAAGGCCGCCGGCTTCATCGCCAAGTGACCTGACGCGCACGCCCCCGCTGCGGGGGCGTGCCTCTTCCGACTTCCGCCTTCCCCTTTCCCCCGCGTCCACACACAACATTGCCGGCCCCACCGGCAGGAGACAAGCGCATGGATTCCCTCCAAGATTCCGCCGCCGGAGAGCGCACCGGCGTGCCCACCTTCGCCGTCGAAGCCGCCGTCGCGGCGCTGGTCGTCGCCTTCGGGCTCGTCGTCCTGTTCGGCAGCCGCAACCTCGGCTCCGGCTGGACCAGCGACGGCCCCGGCGCCGGCTACTTCCCCTTCTACATCGGCATCATCCTCTGCATCTCGGGCGCCGGCACGCTGTACCAGGCGCTGCGGGGCAAGAAGCGCAACCACGAGATCTTCGTGGACGGCGAGCAGATCAAGCGGGTGCTGTCGGTGCTCGTCCCGGCCGCCGTCTACGTGCTGGCGATCCAGCTGTTCGGCATCTACATCGCGTCGGCCGTGTACATCGCCGGCTTCATGATCGTGCTGGGCAAGTTCTCCAAGGCGAAGAGCATCGCCCTGGCGCTGGCCGTGGCCGTGTTCTTCTACGTGATGTTCGAGATGTGGTTCAAGATCCCCCTGGCCAAGGGCACCTTCAAACCGCTCGAGTTGATGGGCCTGTAAGTCCCGCGACCGCCTTCCCCACCGACCCCGCACCGACTCCAGCGTCATGACCGAACTCAGCGCACTGTTCCATGGCTTCAGCGTCATCCTGACGCCGATGAACCTGCTCCTCATGTTCGTGGGCATCACCCTCGGCGTGCTCATCGGCGTGCTGCCCGGACTCGGCGGCGCCAACGGCGTCGCCATCCTGCTGCCCCTGACCTTCTCCATGTCGCCGACCTCGGCGATCATCATGCTGTCCTGCATCTACTGGGGGGCGCTGTTCGGCGGCGCCATCACCTCGGTGCTGTTCAACATCCCGGGCGAACCGTGGTCGGTGGCGACCACCTTCGACGGCTACCCGATGGCGCAGAAGGGACAGGCCGGCGCGGCGCTCACCGCGGCCTTCACCTCCTCGTTCATCGGCGCCTTCGTGGCCGTGGTGATGATCACCTTCCTCGCGCCCCTGGTCGCGAAGTTCGCGCTGAAGTTCGGCCCGCCCGAGTTCTTCGCGGTGTACCTGCTCACGTTCTGCAGCTTCGTCGGCATGGGCAAGGGCTCGCCGTTCAAGATCCTCGGCTCCATGGCCATCGGCTTCGCGCTCGCCGCGGTCGGCATGGACACGGTGACCGGGCAGCTGCGCCTGACCTTCGGCTTCGAGGAGCTGATGCGCGGTTTCGACTTCCTGATCGCGGTGATCGGCCTGTTCGGCATCGGCGAGATCCTGCTGTCCATGGAGGAAGGCCTGGCCTTCTCCGGCAAGTCCGCCAAGATCAGCCCGAAGGTGGTGTTCGAGACCTGGAAGCAGCTGCCCCAGTACTGGGTGACCTCGATCCGCAGCTCGCTCGTGGGCATGTGGATGGGCATCACCCCCGGCGGCGCGACGCCCGCCTCGTTCATGAGCTACGGCCTGGCCAAGAAGATGTCCAAGGAAGGCGCCAAGTTCGGCACCGGCCAGATCGAAGGCGTCGTCGCTCCGGAAACCGCGGCGCACGCGGCCGGCACCGCCGCCCTGCTGCCGATGCTGGCGCTGGGCATCCCCGGCTCGCCCACCGCGGCGGTGCTGCTGGGCGGCCTGCTGATCTGGGGCCTGCAGCCCGGCCCGCTGCTGTTCGTGGAGCAGAAGGACTTCGTCTGGGGCCTGATCGCCTCGATGTACCTGGGCAACCTGGCCGGCCTGATCGTGGTGCTGACCACCGTGCCGCTGTTCGCGTCGATCCTGCGCATCCCCTTCTCGATCATCGCGCCCGTCATCATCGTGATCTGCGCGATCGGCGCCTTCACGGTGCACAACGCGAGGTTCGACATCTGGCTGATGCTGATGTTCGGCGTCATCGGCTACGTGTTCAAGAAGCTCGACTACCCGCTGGCGCCGCTGGTGCTGGCCCTGGTGCTGGGCGACAAGGCGGAGGACGCCTTCCGCCAGTCCATGCTGCTGTCGCAGGGCGAGCTGTCGATCATGGTGGCCAACCCGCTGGTGGGCTCCATCACCGGCCTGGCGCTGCTGCTGCTGTTCTGGCCGCTGATCTCCCGCGCGATCGCCAAGCTGCGCCCGCCCAAGCCGAGCAGCTTCGCGGCCGAACAGCCGGTGGACTGAACACGACAACGACGACAGGAGGAAAGCCATGCCCGTGATCGCCCTCACCCAGGAGATGGGCTCGCTCGCCAAGGACGTCGCCCTGCGCCTCGCCGAAGTGGGCCAGCTGGCGGTGATGCGCAACGAGGTGGTGGACAACATCGCCGGCCGCATGCACGTGCCGGCCAGCCTGATCCGCCGCCTGCGCGAAGGCCAGGCCGGCCTGGTCGAACGCCTCTCCACGGACAAGGAGCAGATCGCGCTGTTCACCGCCGAGGAGCTGTTCGCGCAGGCCGTGCGCGGCAACGTGGTGCTGCGCGGCTGGGGCGCCACCGTCCTGCTGCGGCCCGTGCGGCACGTGGTGCGCGTGCGCGTCACGCGCCCCTTCGAGCAGCGCCTCGCCTGGCTGATGAACCACCTGGGCCCCGACGACCGCGAAGCCGCGGAAACGGAGCTGCGCCGCAGCGATGCCGCGCACGCGTCACGCATGAACGCCCAGTTCGGCGTGACCTGGGGCGACCCCCTGCTCTACGACCTGGTGCTCAACACCGAACACGTGTCGGTGGACAGCTGCGTGGAGCAGATCCTGCACCTGTCGCGCCGCCCCGAGTTCCAGGAGACGCCGGAGTCGCGCGCCGTCCTCGAAGGCCTGGCGCTGAGCGCGCGCGTGCGCGCGGCGCTCAAGGCCAACGAATCCACCAGCAACGTCGACGTGCAGATCGAGTCGCGCGACGGCCGCGTGGTGCTCAACGGCATCGTGGTGAACGACAAGGAAAAGGAAGAGACCGAGCGCGTGGCGACCACCATCGCCGGCATGGGCAAGGTGGAGAACAGGCTGCACCTGATGGCGATCACGCGCAAGTTCACTTACGCGAAGACTTGAAGGCCCGGGGGCCGGGGACCGGGGACCCGAGCCCCAGGGCCGTCATTCCCGCGCAGGCGGGAATCCAAGGCGTCTGCACCGAGGCTGCCGCGGCGCGGCAGCTTCAAGGCCTTGGGTCCCCGCCTTCGCGGGGATGACGAAAGGGCTCAGATCTTCCCCCGCGCCTTCAGCCGGCTCAGCGTCTCCGCCGACAGGTTCAGGTACGAAGCGAGCTCCTTCTTCGGCAGCCGCTCCACCAGTTCCGGATGCTTGCGCAGGAAGCGCTTCACGCGCCCCGGCGCGTCCAGCAGGTGCAGCGTGATGGTGTGCGCCATGATTTCGCTCATGTGGTGCATGACCTCGTACTCGTAGGCCTGCTTGAGCCCCGGGTGGCGGTCGATGAAGGCGACCCAGTCGCGCAGGGGCAGCTTCGCCACGCGGGCGCGCGTGACGCACACGATGCTGTAGGGAGCGGGCGTGCCCAGGCGCCAGGCGGCATAGCTGGTCTCCATCTGCCCCTCGTCGGAGAAGCGCAGGATCATTTCCTTCGCCTCCTGGTTGCTCACCACGCGCTTGAGGATGCCGTCGAGGATGAAGTACTGCTCCATCTCGTGCACGCCCTGGTTCAGCAGCGCTTCGCCCTTCTGGCAATCCACCACCACCAGCAGGGGCTCCAGTTCCGCCATCTGGGCGGCGGTCATGGCCTTCAGCGCCACGTTATGGGCGAGCTGCACGCGGATGACGTTGCGTTCGGGGTGCTGGTCGATCGATGACATGTGTTCTGGAGCGGGGTTTCCACGTGGCCGGCCATGCAATTTTTCGAAAATTGACCGCAGTCAAGAGGGTTTCCGCAGGCGGACTTCTACCATTCTCGCACTCTCAAACCAGGACCTTCAGACCATGACCACCGACACGCAGGATCGCGAGCAGACCGATGGCTTCCACCTCGTCATCGACGCGTTGAAGCTGAACGACATCGACACGATCTTCGCCCTGCCCGGGATCCCCATCACCGACTTCCTGCGCATGGCGCAGGCCGACGGCATGAAGGTGCTCTCCTTCCGGCACGAGCAGCACGCCGGCAACGCCGCCGCCGCCGCGGGCTTCATCACCGGCAAGCCGGGCATCTGCTTCACGGTGTCCGCTCCCGGCTTCCTCAACGGCCTCACCGCGGTGGCGAACGCCACCACCAACTGCTTCCCCATGATCCTGATCTCCGGCTCCAGCGAGCGCGAGATCGTCGACCTGCAGCAGGGCGACTACGAGGAGATGGACCAGCTCGCCATCGCCAAGCCGCTGTGCAAGGCCGCCTTCCGCGTGCTGCACGCCGAGGACATCGGGGTCGGCATCGCGCGCGCGATCCGCGCCGCGGTCTCCGGCCGCCCCGGCGGCGTCTACCTGGACCTGCCGGCCAAGCTCTTCCCGCAGACCATGGACGCCGAGGCCGGCAGGCGCTCGCTGATCAAGGTGGTGGACCCGGCGCCGCGGCAGATCCCCGCCCCCGCTTCGGTCAAGCGCGCGCTCGACGTGCTCAAGGGCGCCAAGCGCCCACTCATCATCCTCGGCAAGGGCGCCGCCTATGCGCAGGCCGACGAGGAGATCAAGAATTTCGTCGAGAAGAGCGGCGTGCCGTTCCTGCCGATGAGCATGGCCAAGGGCCTGCTGCCTGACACCCATCCGCAATGCGCCGGTGCGGCACGCTCCACGGTGCTGAAGGAATCCGACGTCGTGATGCTGATCGGCGCGCGGCTCAACTGGCTGCTGTCGCACGGCAAGGGCAAGACCTGGGGCGAAGCGCCGAAGAAGTTCATCCAGGTCGACATCGAGCCGAAGGAAATGGATTCCAACGTCGAGATCGTCGCGCCCGTTGTCGGCGACATCGGCTCCTGCGTTTCCGCCTTCTCGCAGGCCATGGGCAGCGGCTGGACCGCACCGGCCGACTGGATCAAGACGGTTGTGTCCAAGCGCGAA
>DASWUI010000005.1:0-2159 GCA_036401715.1 Ramlibacter sp.
CTCGACGCCCTGGGGCAGGCCTTCGAAGGCGGAGCGGTATTCAGGCGGTGGGACCGCTGCCGCCGGGTCGGCGACACCGGCCGCCAGGGCGGGCAGGGGGGCGGCCAGCAGGGCCGCGAGCAAACGCAGGTTCACGGGAGATCTCCGGACGGAAGGACGAACCCGCGGCACCGGGGCGCCGCGGACGCACGACGGGCGTGGAGATCAGTGCCTGGGCGGCTTGAAAAAGAGCCCGGTGTCGGCGCTCGCGTAAGCGGGCTGGACCGTCTGCGGCCTGGGTTGCGAGAAGGTCGAAGCCGGACTGGCGGCGGCCGCCGGCGACAGGGCGACCGCCGAACAGACCTGGCAGCTGGCGCAGGTGGGCACGTCGGCGTCCGCTTGCGGCTGGGCCTGCGCGTCCTGCGCGGGTGCCGCGTGCGCATGCGCTTCGCAGCCGTGGGCCGCCGGTGGCTGCGCCGTCTGCACGGTGGCCGCCGGATGCGCGTGCGTCCCCAGGGGCGCGTGGTGCATCTGGCCCGCCATGGCCTCGCCCATCCAGCCGCGCAGGGGCAGCAGGAGGATGACGAGGATCAGGAGCCAGCGGCGCATTGGGGGCGGATCATACGGCAGCAACGGCAACCTTGTCGCCGGAAGGACAAGTCCTACACTGGGTGCCGAGCATTCGCTGACAGCCCCGAATCGCTGGGCTTCCTACAGTGGGACGCTTCCGCCGGCATGTGCCGGCATTCATCCGCAACGACCCGCCGAGAGAGGAACACCATGAACGCCGAAACGTCCACCCAGAACCCCTTCCCCACCAGCGCCGAGAGCTCCGGCGGCAGCACCGGCACCGGGGGCCTCAACGGCGATGCCAACCGCGTGCGCAAGATGGCCCAGAGCCTGCACGAAGCGGTGGATTCCCTCGAGCAGAAGATCGGCGCCGGGAGCGAGCGGGTGATGGGTCTGCAGGAAGAGTACGGCAACATGGCCCGCGACCAGGTCCGCGCCAATCCGCTGGCTGCCCTCGGCGTGGCCTTCGCCGCCGGCTTCATCGTCGCGCGCATCCTGCGCTGATCGTCCGCGGGGCTAGGCCCGCCCCGCATGCAGCTCCTGCCGCGCCTGGCGCACCACCGCCAGGCCGGCCGTCAGGGCCAGCGCGGCCATTGCCGCGGCCACCAGCAGGTCCGGCCAGCGGCTCCCCGTCCCGAACACACCGGCAGCCGCCAGCAGCACGGCGACGTTGCCGATCGCGTCGTTGCGCGTGCACAGCCACACGCTGCGCATGTTCGCGTCACCTTCGCGGTAGGCATAGAGCAGTACCGCCACGCCCACGTTGGTCAGCAGGGCGAGCGTGCCCACCAGGCCCATCGTGAGCGCTTCCGGCGCGACGCCCGCCCACGCCCCCCAGGCCGCGCGGCCGACCACGAACAGGCCGAACAGCACCATGGTCGCGGCCTTGAACAGCGCGGCCCGGGCGCGCGCCACGGCGCCCATCGCGAGCACCGCCAGTGAAATCGCGTAGTTGCCGGCGTCGCCGAAGAAATCGATGGCGTCGGCGAGCAGCGAGACGGAGCCGGCCGCCAGTCCCCCGACGACTTCCACCACGAACATCAGCGCGTTGGCGAACAGCGCGATCCACAGCACGCGGCCGTAGCCGGGCGGGATCGGGCCGCCCGGCAGCCCGTGGTGGTGATGGTGGCCGTGCGCGTGGGCGTGATCGTGGTGCAGCGACATGACCGGGGGATTGTCGCCTGCACGGCCGGGCACGCCTGCCGGCTACGATCGGAGTCCCATGCCATCTTCCTTCCCCGCCCGCTGGCTGCATCCGGGCGTGGCGGCCAGCCTGGGGGCGGCCGTCCTGTTCGGCGCCGCGGCACCCCTGGCCAAGCTGCTGCTCGCGCAGGTGAGCCCCTGGCTGCTCGCCGCGCTGCTGTACCTCGGTTCCGGCATCGGCCTGGCGCTGCTGCGGCGGCTGCGCGCGCACCCTCCGGTGCGGCTGCCCGGCGGCGAGGGCCGCTGGCTGGCGGGCGCCGTGCTGGCCGGCGGCGTGGTCGGCCCGGTGCTTCTGATGGCCGGCCTGGCCGGCATGCCCGCCTCGCAGGCTTCTCTGCTGCTCAATGGCGAAGCGGTGCTGACGGCGCTGCTGGCCTGGGTGGTGTTCCGCGAGAACGTGGACCGGC
>DASWUI010000006.1:0-5426 GCA_036401715.1 Ramlibacter sp.
GCAGGCGGCCGCCGCCGCGCCCCTGCCGGCCCCCAGCGAGGCCACGATGGAGCTGGGCCGGGCGGTCTGGAACTACCGCTGCTACTTCTGCCACGGGTACTCGGGCGACGCGAAGACGCTGGCCACGAGCTACCTGAGCCCCAAGCCGCGCAACTTCCAGCAGACGCGGCCCGAGGAGATGCCGCACGAACGCGTGCTGGCCGCGGTCAGGCACGGCGTGCCGAGCACGGCGATGAAGGGCTTCACCGGCATCCTGAACGAGCAGGAGATGGAAGCGGTGTCGCAGTTCCTGCGCCAGGAGTTCCTGGTGAACCGGGCGAAGAACACGCGCTACCACACGAAGGAGGCCGGCTGGCCCGACCACGAGCGCTATGCCAAGGCCTTCCCGTTCGCGCGCGGCGAGATCGCGATCGACACGCCCTGGGACAAGCTCACGGCGGAGCAGCAGGAAGGCATGCGCATGTTCCGCACCTCCTGCATCACCTGCCATGACCACGGCAAGGTGAACGACCCCGGCACGGCCTGGGAGTCGCGGCCGGTGAGCTTCCCGCGCGACGCCTACTGCATCAGCTGCCACCAGGACGTGCCGCGTTCGGAGCCCACGGGCGTGGGCCACCCGCAGCAGCGGCCCGCCACGCACACCTTCGCCGAGCGCGACGGCAGCGTGCCGGTGCGCTCGCCCAACCGGCCGGAGGCGCAGCTCGCGTCCAACTACGTCATCCACGACACGCCGCCGAAGCTGGTGAACGCCAGCGCCCTGGAACTGCAGGGGGAAAGGCTGTTCCAGAAGAACTGCGCCTTCTGCCATGCCGGCGACGGCACTTCCAAGGGCTGGATCGGCAGCTTCCTGGAGCCGCACCCGCGCGACCTGACCGATCCGCAGCAGATGCGGGGCATGACCAGGGAGCGGCTGCTGCGCTCCATCAACGAGGGCATCCCCGACACCTCGATGCCCGCGTGGAAGAGCGTGATGACGCCGGCGGAGATCGAGGCCCTGGCCGCGTACATCCACAAGGCCTTCCACCCCGTGCAGGGCATGGGCGGGACGCAGGCCGCCGCGCGCTGAACGCCCGCGCGGCCCCACGAAAAAGGCGGCCGGAAGGCCGCCTTTTCGTTGGGGAAGGGGTGCCGTTGCAGCACCCCCGGGGTTCTTCTGGTTCCTACTTCACGGTTGCCAGGATGTAATCCACGGCCGCGGCGACGTCCGCGTCGGCCAGGGCGGCGTTGCCGCCCTTGGCGGGCATGGCGCCCTTGCCGGCCTTCACCGAGGCGACCAGGGCGGCCTTGCCGGTGGCGACGCGGGGAGCCCAGGCGGCCTTGTCGGTCAGCTTCGGCGCGTTGGCCACGCCGGCGGCGTGGCACATCGCGCAGGTCTGCTCGTACACCGCCTTGCCGTCGGCGGCCATCGCCGTCGAAGCCAGGCCCATCGTCGCCAGGGCGGCCAGCGCCACTGCAATGCTCTTCATCTGTGGAATCTCCAAAGGGGTTGAGGGAGGGAAAGCGGCGGCCTCGTTGCAAGCGACATGCCGGAAGAGCCACGGCCGGGCCCGCGCGCAGCCGCGCGGGGCGAACCTTGACGGCGGTCAAACTTCACGGGCGGGTGCTTACGCGCGACTTTCGCGAGCCTTTCGCGCCGCTTTCGCGGCCGTCGGGGGCTCTCCCGGGGGAAGGAAAACGGGCGCCCGGTTTTCCTGCGAACGGGAAGGAAAGTGCGTGCCAGCCCGGCCGTTCATTGGGGAAACCGGAGCGGCATGGGCCTTGCGTTACGCTCTTCCAATGCTCAGTGTCCACGGATTGACCTGCGTGCGCGGCACGCGCCCCCTGTTCTCCGACGTCGATTTCGAGATCGGCCCGGGCAGCTGGGCCCATGTGCGCGGCGCCAACGGCGCCGGCAAGACCAGCCTGCTGCGTTTGCTGGCCGGCCTGTCGCAGCCCGATGCCGGCGAGATCCTGTGGAACGGTGAAAAGATCGGCAGCGAGGCGTTCCGGCGCGAGCTGATGTACCTGGGCCACCGCGCCGCCGTGAAGGAAGACCTCACCGCCCTGGAGAACGTGCGGTTCGCCGCCGAAATGGACGGGGTGGAGATCAGCGAGGACGAGGCGCAGGAGGCGCTGGTGCGCTTCGGGCTGGCCGGGCGCGAGGAACTGCCGGTGCGCTTCCTGTCCGCCGGCCAGAAGCGGCGCGTGCTGCTGGCGCGCACCGTCACCCGGCCGGCCAGGCTGTGGATCCTGGACGAGCCCTTCACCGCGCTGGACGTCAAGGCGGTGGACTTCATCTCCCACCTGGTGGCCGACCACGTGAAGGCCGGCGGCATGGCGGTGCTCACCAGCCACCAGGCGATCCCGCTGCCGCCCGGGCAGGTCGTGGATCTGTGAACGCGCTCGTCAGCATCCTGCGGCGGGACCTCCTGCTGGCCATGCGGCGCAAGGCAGAAGTCCTGACCGCGCTGTTCTTCTTCGTGATCGTCAGCAGCCTCTTTCCGCTGGGGATCGGCCCCGAGCCCTCGCTGCTGCGCAAGATCGGCCCCGGCGTGCTGTGGGTCGGGGCCCTGCTGGCCACCATGCTGGGCCTGCAGCGCATGTTCGCCACCGACCATGCCGACGGCACCCTGGAGCAGATGGTGCTCTCCAGCGCACCGCTGCCGCTGCTGGTGGCCGGCAAGATCGCCGCCCACTGGGTGGTGTCCGGCCTGCCGGTGGTGCTGCTGGCGCCGTTGCTGGGGCTGCAGTTCGACCTGGACGCCGAGGCGCTGGTGGTCCTGACCGCCGGCCTCCTGATCGGCACCCCGGTCCTGTCCCTGCTGGGGGCCATAGGCGCGGCCCTGACCTTGGGCGTACGCGGCGGAGGGGCGTTGCTCAGCCTGCTGGTGCTGCCGCTGTACATTCCCACACTGATCTTCGGCGCCGGTGCCGTGCAGGCGCACCTGTCGGGCCAGGGGGCCGGCGGCCACCTGTCGCTGCTGGGCGCGCTTCTTGCGATGTCTTTGTTTTTCGCGCCGTGGGCGACCACGGCGGCCTTGAGGATCTCGCTCGAATGAGTAGTCATCGATTGATCAACTGGTTCAGGTTCTCGAGCCCGGTGAATTTCTATCCCGTGGCCGGGAAACTGATTCCCCTGTTCTGGATCCTGGCGGCGCTGTTCGGCGTGGCCGGCCTGTACCTGGGATTCTTCGTGGCGCCCACCGATGCCCAGCAGGGCGAGGGCTACCGCATCATCTTCATCCACGTGCCGGCCTCGTGGATGTCCATGTTCATCTACCTCGTGATGGCCCTGTGGGCCGGCGTGGGCATGGCGTTCAACACGCGGCTGTCGTCCATGGTGGCGCTGGCGCTGGCGCCCACCGGCGCGCTGATGGCCTTCCTGTCGCTGTGGACCGGGGCGCTGTGGGGCAAGCCGATGTGGGGCACCTGGTGGGTGTGGGACGCGCGCCTGACCTCCGAGCTGATCCTGCTGTTCCTGTACCTGGGCTTCATGGCGCTGCACGCGGCCATCGACGAGCCGCGCCGCGCCGACCGCGCCGCCGCCGTGCTGGCGCTGGTGGGCGTGGTGAACGTGCCCATCATCTACTTCTCGGTGAAGTGGTGGAACACCCTGCACCAGGGCTCGTCGGTGTCGCTGACCAAGGCGCCGTCGATGGCACAGACCATGCTTTGGGGCATGTTGCTGATGGCACTGTGCTTCTGGATGTATTCGATCGCCGCCGCACTGATCCGCCTGCGCGCCATCATCCTCGAACGCGAGGCGCATACGGAATGGGTGCTGCACCTGCCGGAGGCTGCCGCGTGATGCAGTGGAATTCCTTGTCCGACTTCCTCCACATGGGGGGATACGGCCTGTACGTGTGGGGCAGCTTCGGCGTGAGCGCCGCGGCCCTGGTGGTGGAGCAGCTGCTGCTCAAGCGCCGCACCAGCGAGATCGTCCGCAGCCTGCGGCGGCGCGCGCGGGCGGAACGAATGGATAGGGAACTGGCATGAAGAACTGGAAGAAGCGTGGCGCGATCATCGTGGGCGGCCTGGTCGCCCTGGGCACCGCCTCGGCCCTGGTGCTCAACGCCCTGAACAGCAACATCGCGCTGTACGTCACCCCCACCGAGGTGCTGGCCGGCAAGGCGCCGGAAGGCCGCGCCTTCCGCATCGGCGGCCTGGTCAAGGAAGGCTCGCTCAGGCGCCAGGACCTCACCGCGCACTTCGTGATCACCGACACCGTCAAGGACATCAACGTGTCCTACACCGGGCTGCTGCCCGACCTGTTCAAGGAAGGCAAGGGCGCCGTGGTGCAGGGCCGGCTGGAGGCCGACGGCCGCTTCAAGGCGGCGGAAGTGCTGGCCAAGCACGACGAGAACTACATGCCGGCGGAGGCGCAGGACGCGATCGACAAGGCGAAGAAGCATGCGAGCCCGAGCAGCCTGAAATGAAAGTCAAGTACCTGATCCCGCTGGCGATCTTCCTGGTGATCGCCGTGTTCCTGGGCGTGGGGCTCACGCGGGACCCGCGCAAGCTGCCGTCCACGATGATCGACAAGCCGGCGCCGCAGTTCACGCTCAAGCAGGTGCAGGCGCTGGACAAGAGCTTCTCGCCCGAGGACATGAAGGGCCAGGTCTGGATGCTCAACGTGTGGGCCTCCTGGTGCACCGCGTGCCGCGTGGAGCACCCGCTGCTGGTGGAGATCAACAACGCCAAGGTCGTCCCGGTCGTGGGCCTGGACTACAAGGACAAGCCGGAGGACGCCCTGAAGTTCCTCGCGCAGCAGGGCGACCCCTACCTGCTGTCGGCGCTGGACCTGGAAGGCCGCGTCGGCATCGACTACGGCGTCTACGGCGTGCCCGAGACCTTCATCATCGACAAGAACGGCCGCATCCGGCACAAGCACATCGGGCCGATCACGCCCGAGGCGCTGCAGCAGACCATCCTGCCGATGATCGCGGAGCTGAAGAAGTCCTGAGGGTGGCCGCAGCCGCGGCTACCGGGCCGAGGTGGAGACGAGCGGCGCTTGCTTGTGCGGCGTGGTCATGGTGTGCGGCGCGGGGCGCGTTTCCGCGCTCGTCTGCGCGGGGTCGTCGCCCGAAACCTGCGAAAAGCGGTAAACGCCCGCCACCGCAAGAACCACCAGGACGGCCATGTACCGCTTCTCCGCCTTCTGGTTGCCGCTGAACAGCGCCAGGAGCGCGCAGCCCGCGATGCCGACGACCAGGATCTTGAGGTCCAGCGAGAGCGAGTTGAAGAACTCCATGATGGTCCTGAAGAGACGGGGGAGTCCTACTTTAGCCAAGCGCCCGCCAGGCGGCGAGCGCGTAAACATTTCTTACCGGTCGGCGTTGCTGGATGGCAGCATTTGGCGATCGGCGGCGCGGCGATCGCGCGTGGCCCGCGGTCCCCGTCGATCAGACAGGGAACTCAGGACTCGTCGCCGCGGCGTGGCGATGCAC
>DASWUI010000007.1:0-3311 GCA_036401715.1 Ramlibacter sp.
TGGATCGACGACTTCACGCGCGTGGGCTGGTTCGCCGTGGGCGCGGTCGCGGTGCTGGCGCTGCTGGCCTGGCTGATGGACTACGTGTCGGCGATGCTGGGCGCCAAGCGCGCCGGCGCGAGCCGGCAGGCCGTCATCGGCGCGGCGATCGGCACCGTCGCCGGCATCTTCCTGGGCATCGTGGGCGTGCTGTTCATGCCGCTGGTGGGCGCGGCCGCCGGGGAATTCATGGCCAGGCGCAGCCACCACCAGGCGGTGCGCGTGGGCATCGCGACCTGGCTGGGCCTGATGGCGGGCATGCTGGCCAAGTTCGTGCTGGCGTTCATGATGATCGGGATCTTCGTGGTGGCGTTGCTCGTGTAGGTCGTGGTGAGCCGACGACCTACAAACCCCCGGCCATCACTCCAGCTTCACCCCCGCGTCCTTCACCACCTTTCCCCAGCGCTCCAGTTCCACCGTGAGGAAGGCGCCCATCTCCTGCGGCGTGGAAGGCGAGGGCTCCACGCCGGCGTCGAACAGCGCCTTCTTCGTCTCGGGCGAGGCCATCAGCTTGCCCACTTCGGCGTTGAGCTTCTGCACGATCTCGGGCGGCGTGCCGGCCGGCGCCAGCAGCGCCAGCCACACCGAGGCGTCGTAGCCGGCCACGCCGGCTTCCTGCAGCGTCGGCACGTCGGGCAGCTGCGGTGCGCGCTTCGCGGTGGTGACGGCCAGCGCCTTCAGCCGCCCCTGCGGCACCTGCGCCAGCGCATTGGGCACGCCCGCGAAGCTGCTCTCGACGATGCCCGCGACCAGGTCGTTGGCGGCGCCGGAGCTGCCCTTGTACGGCACGTGCTTCAGCGGCGCACCCGTCATGGCGGCGAACAGGCCCCCCATCAGGTGCTGCGCGCTGCCATTGCCGGAGGACGCGTAGTGGACCTTCTCGGGCGCCGACTTCGCCAGCGCGATGAACTCCTGCACGTTCTTCGCCTGCACCTTGGGGTGCACCAGCAGCACGTAGGGCGAGTCCACCAGCTTGCCCACGGCCGTGAAGCTCTTCACCGGGTCGTAGGGCAGGTTCCTGTAGAGCCAGGGGCTGATCACGTGCGTGCTGGACACCATCAGCAGCGTGTAGCCGTCCGGCGGCGCCTTGGCCACGAGGTCGGTGCCTATGGTGGACCCGGCCCCGGGTTTGTTCTCGACGACGAACTGCTGCCCCAGCGACTGCGACAGCTTGTTGCCCAGGATGCGCGCCACCACGTCGGTGAACCCGCCGGGGGCGAAGGGCACCACCAGCTTCACCGGCCGGTTCGGGTAGGCGGCGGCCGCGGACTGCGCGTGCGCGGCCGCTCCCGCGAGCGCCAGCACGATGCCGAGGACGAAGGAAGCAGGCGCGTGTCGCATGGCGTCACCCCGTGTAGACGGGATCCTGCAGCGTGAAGAACGCGTGCAGGATCTGGTAGACCATCATGTAGTTCTTCTGCTGGAAGCTGGCGTGCGAGATGCCGCGCATCACGCTGAACTGCTTCTGCATGTTGGGCAGCCGCCGGTAGAAGGCCAGCAGGTCCTCGAGGCTGGCGATGCCGTCCCATTCGCCGCGCAGGATGATGGTGGGCACGTCGATCTTCTCGGGGTCGCACACCGGCAGCTTCGAGCACATGTCCACGTAGGTGCCGGTGGGCATGGACGAGTCCAGCGTCAGGATCGCGTCGGCGAAGGCCTCGATGGTCGCCTCGTCGGCGGTGCCCGGATGGTCGCGGTCGAAGATGCTGTGCACGAAGGCGCGGTCGATGGGCCGCCGGTTCTTCGCCAGGAACTCGGGCAGCTTCCTGCGCCGCTGCTCCAGCGTGGGGCTGCCTTCGCCGGTCCACACGAAGGCGTCCAGCGCCAGCCTGGCCAGCACGCCGGGATTGCGCTGCGCGAACAGGGCCGCCTTCAGGGCGCCGGAGGAGATGCCGTACATGAGCAGCTGCTTCGCGCCGGTGGCCTGCAGCACGTACCGCGTGCCGGCCTCCAGGTCGTCGGCGCCGGTGCTGATGTCGGAGTTGATCGGCCGGTGCTTGTCCGAGCGCCCGTAGCCCTCGTTGTCCATGGTCCAGGTGTCGAAGCCCTGGCCGGCGAACCAGTCCATGGCCGAGGAGAAGGGCCGGCCGGGCACGTGCAGGTCGAAGGTGGGCTGAGAGGCCATCGAGGACCCGTGGACGAAGAAGATCGTGCCGGCATGGGGGACGCCCGGCGCCGGCTTCTTGTTCCAGAGGAACAGCTTGACCTCGCCCTTGCGCGTCCAGTGTTCCGTGCCGCCGGTCCATTTCACTTCCGTCATCGCGCCGTTCTCCTGTAGGGGGGACCGGGACGATTCTGGACGGCGCCTTGGCCGCGGGCATGCGGGTGTTCCCGCAGCGACCGCTCAGGCCTCCTCCACCCGGATGTGCAGCGTCTCGTCGGCCAGGCAGGGCGATGGCAGCGCGGCGAAGCGCGGCCCGGCCATTGGCTTACCAGCGCGCCCCGAACGCCACCCGCAGTTCCTGGATCGCCTCCGGCGACAGCGGCTGGGGCTTGGGATCGGACAGGTGCCAGAGCTTCGCCGTCTCCTCCAGTTCCTCCAGCACCGCCATCGCCTGCGCCGGGGTGTCGTGCCAGACGGTGGGCCCCAGCCGCGTGAGCATCACCGCGCGCAGCGGGGTTCCCTGCACGGCATGGCGGCCGATCTGCTCGGACACCGCATCGGCGGCTTCGGGCGCGCCGGGCCGGTGGTAGGGCACCACGGGCACGTGTCCCACCTTCATCACGAAGTAGGGCGTGATCGGCGGCAGGAGGTCCCCATGCGGGTCGGACAGGGTGAGCGCCACGCAGTGCGTGCTGTGCGTGTGGATCACGCAGCCGGCGCCGCGGCTGACGGCGTAGACGCGCCGGTGCAGCGCCAGCGTCTTGCTGGCCGGCGCGCCGCCGACCTGCCGCCCTTCGTTGTCCACGCGGGACAGCGCCGCCGGATCGAGGAAGCCGAGGCAGGCATCCGTGGGCGTGATCAGGAAGCCGTCGTCCAGCCGCACGCTGATGTTGCCGGCGGTGGCGTGCACGTAGCCGCGCTCGTACAGGCTGCGGCCGACGCGGCAGATTTCCTGGCGTGCCTGGGATTCGTTCATGCGAGCCTTTCGAAGGATTTGCGGAAGAAGTCGGGGGTGCCGAAGTTGCCGGACTTCAGCGCCAGGTGCAGCGCGGTGCCGCAGGCCGGCGCCCCGGCGTGGCACCAGGGCACGCCGGGGTCGATCTGCGGGCCGATGCGCATCTGCTCGATGCCCAGCGCCTGCACCACCGCCCCGGAGGTCTCGCCGCCG
>DASWUI010000008.1:0-2181 GCA_036401715.1 Ramlibacter sp.
CGGTGCCGCTGCCTCGTGGTCGAAGATGGCTGCGCCGTCGGCGGATTCAAGGTCCCGGGCGAGGCTGCTGCGGCGGCGGTCCGTAGCTCAGGCGGATGACGGCCTGCACCAGGCTGACGCTGGCCACCATGCCCCAGACCATGCCGGCGAACATGCCGGCCAGCACGGCCGCCGGCTCGCGCACCGCCCCGGCCCAGCCGGCCAGCTCCAGGAACACCAGCGAGCCGGCGGCCATGCCCACCACCATCCAGCCCGAACACAGCAGGTTCTGCCCCAGCTGCGCGCAGAGCTGGCGGCGGCAGCCGCGCCGCAGCCTCGGCATCAGCGGCAGGACCACCAGTCCGCCGGCGACCATGCCGGCGTGCGCCAGCGGCAGCTGCGCCAGGTGCAGCACCAACATGCCGCCCAGGTCCACCGGGCCCGAGCAGAGGGCCGCCAGCGTCTCCAGGCCGCCCAGGTGGGCGTCCAGCGCCAGCCCGCCGCCCATCCCCGTGGCTCCCAGCAGCAGCATCCACTGTGGTGAAGTCAGACCGCCGCGCGCCGGCCGCAGGCGCGCCAGCGCCAGCAGGCCGGCCAGGATCAGGGCCAGCCCCAGGGCCACCCAGGCGGTGCCGGCCACCTCAGGCCTCCGCTTCCTGCGGCAGGCCGAGCCGCTGCAGGAGCCGCCGATAGTCCTCCGGGGTGTCGAGGTCGGTCGTGTAGCGGTCGTGCGCCGCGTCGAAGTACCAGGTCTCCTCGGGATACTGCTGGGCCAGCTTGCGGCAGCCGACCAGCCGCCGGCCGGCCGCCACTTCGGGCGCATGGGCGGCTGCGAACACGATCGGGTTGCCGCGCGTGCCTTGGTGGCGGGGAATGACGATGGATGCCTCGGGATGGGCGCGGTAGGCGGCGATCAGTGCCAGCAGGTCCGCCGGGGTCAGCAGCGGCATGTCGCCGGGACAGACCAGGATCGCGTCGGTGGCGCATGCCAGGGCGGCCACCCCGGCGGCCACCGAGCGCATCTGGCCGTCCTCGTGCCGCAGGTTGGGCTGCACCGTGACCGGCAGGTCCAGCACGGCGCGCGCCACTTCGCGGGCCTGGTGCCCGGTGACCACCACCGTCTCCTGCACCCCCGCTGCGAGCACCGTGCGCACGGTGCGGCGCACGAGCGGCTCGCCGGCGACGGCAAGAAGGAGCTTGTTGGGCCCGCCCATGCGGGCGGACTGGCCCGCGGCAAGCACCACGGCGGAGCAGCGGAAGGCGGTGTCGGCATTCATTTCAGTGCCTCCAGGAGGTCGGGCAGGACGGCGGCAATGCCCGCGAGGCTGGCGCCCGGCGCCAGCAGGTCCAGGTGCGGCAGGGCGGCCTGCATGCCGCCGCTGACCGGCGCGTAGCCGGGCTGGCCGCACAACGGGTTCAGCCACACGATGCGGCGCGCACGGCGCCGCAACTGCGCCAGTGCCTGCCCCAGCTGCGCCGGCTCGCCGGTGTCGTAGCCGTCGCTCAGGACCAGGACGGCCGTGCGCGAGTGCACCAGGCGCGGCGCATGCTCACGGTTGAACTGGGCGAGGCTCTCGCCGATGCGCGTGCCGCCGCCCCAGCCCTGCGCCAGCAGGTGCAGCCTTTCCTGCGCCCGCCAGGGGTCCGGGTCGCGCAGGGCCTCGGACACGCCGGTGATGCGGGTGTGGAAGATGAAGCTGTGCACGTCCGCCAGTTCGCCGGCCAGGGCACGCGCCAGCCGCAGGTAGAAGAAGCTGTAGGGCGCCATCGAGCGGCTCACGTCCAGCAGCAGCACCAGCCGCGGCCGCACCCGCCGCGGCGCCTGCCAGCGCAGGTGGAAGGGAACGCCGCCGGTCGCGACGCTGCGGCGGATGGTGGCCGGCAGGGCGAGGCGGCTGCCATGGCGTGCGCGTACCAGGCGCCGCGTGCGGATGGACTTCAGCCGCCGCGCGAAGCGGCGCATCAGCGCCTCGATGTCGTTGCCGGCGTCGAAGTCCGGGTGCTTCTCCAGCGCCGCGTTCAGGTTGTCTACGTACGTCTTGTGGTGCTTGCCGTGATGGATCTCCATGGTGCGCGCATCGATGTGCGGCTCCAGCGCATCATACGCGTACGGCAATTCCGGCAGCGTGAACGCCATCCTCCACCTCCCTCAGGGTTACGGTACCACCGCGGGGCGCCCTGTCCCGTCGCCCCGCCGAACGA
>DASWUI010000009.1:0-11016 GCA_036401715.1 Ramlibacter sp.
CGCCGTATCAGGTCGAAGCTGGCATCGCTGACGCGCCCTTCGGCCACTTGCAGCAGCGGCTCGCCGCCGCCGGCGGGCGCGAGGGCGAAGTCCCGCAGCAGCGCCTGCCCGCCGGTGACCTGCAGCGAAGGGACGTCCGCATGGTCCAGCCCGCGCAGCATGGCGAAGCGGTAGTGCAAGGCCGTACCCACCGTGCCCGAGACGGCGGCGGGCAGCGGGCCGGGGACGGCGCGCGCGAGCTGGTCGATGCGCGCGCCCTCCAGCTCCACCCGGCCCTGGGAAGCGAGCGGGTTCAGGCCGATGTCGCCCTTCCAGCGCAGCGTCCCGCCCAGGCCGGGCAGCCGGGCGGCGATCACGTAGTCGCCGCGATCCTCCGGCAGCGTGGACAGGCCCTCGAGCTCGATGCCCAGCGGCGTGAATGCCGCGTCGAAAGGCGGCCCCGCCCGGTTCGCATCGACATAGCGGACGTGGCCGCCGGCGATGCGCAGGTGGTCGACCAGCACGCGCGCCATCGTGTCCGAGGGTTCGCCGGGGTCCTCGCGCAGCCGGGCGAGCAGCGCGTCCCAATTGAGCGCGCCGCCGCGCCGGACCTCGACGTGCACCCGCGGACTCTCCAGCTGCACTGTGCGGATGCGCCAGGCCCAGCGCGCCAGGCCGCCGCTGTCCAGGTCCAGGTAGAGCTGCTCGAAACCCGCCAGCGGCGCGCCGGCGCCATCGGCCAGCGCGAGCCCGCGCACGCGCAGCTCCAGCGTCAGGGGATTGAAGTCGACCCGCTGCGCATCGAGGCGGCTGGCCAGCAGCTTCTCGCCCACCCAGGGCAGCAGCCTGCGCGCGGCGGGATCGACCAGGAAGAAGCCGGCCAGCAGGTACGCCGCGAACAGGCCGGCCCCGATGCGCATCGGCAGGCTGAAGGCTGCTTTCCGGATCCGTCGCCACATGGGAAGCCACACTCTATGGCAGGGGCTGCGGCCATGGTGCGCCCGATCGCCACCGGATGCAAGCCGCAGCCGCCCGCGCGGGCAAAGGGCAGCCCGCCCGCGGGCGCGGGGCTACCCTGCCCGCGTGTTCAGGATCGCGGTGGCCGCCCGCGAGTTCGGCTTGCGGCCCAGGAAGTCGCTGATGTACTTGCCGGCGTCGATCAGCTGGTCGAGGTCGATGCCGGTCTCGATGTCCAGCCCCCGCAGCAGATAGACCACGTCCTCGGTGGCCACGTTGCCGGTGGCGCCCTTCGCGTAGGGGCAGCCGCCCAGTCCCGCGACCGAGGCGTCGTACTGCCAGATCCCCATTTCCAGGCAGGCCATGGTGTTCACCAGCGCCATGCCGTAGGTGTCGTGGAAATGGCCGGACACGTCGTCCAGCGCGTAGTGCTTCAGCGCGGCCTCCATGGCCGCCTGCACCTTGCGCGGCGTGCCGACGCCGATGGTGTCGGCCACGCCGCAGTGCTGCACGCCGATCTCCTTCATCAGGCGGGCGACCAGCTCCACCCCTTGCGGGTTCACCTCGCCCTGGTAGGGGCAGCCCACGGCGACCGAGATGGCGCCGCGCACGTGGATGCCGTTGGCCCGCGCCGCCTGCACCACCGGCGCGAAGCGCTCCATGCTCTCGGCGATCGAGCAGTTGATGTTGCGCTGGCTGAAGGCCTCGCTGGCCGCGCCGAACACCACGATCTCGTCCGGTTTCGAGGCGAGCGCCGCCTCGAAACCCTTCATGTTGGGCGTGAGCACCGAGTAGCGCACGCCGGGCTTGCGGCGGATGCCCGCCATCACCTGGGCGTTGTCGGCCATCTGCGGCACCCACTTGGGCGACACGAAGCTGGTGACCTCGATCTCCCGCAGGCCCGCGTCCTGCAGGCGGTGCACCAGCTCGATCTTCACCGCCGCGGGCACCGGCTCCTTCTCGTTCTGCAGCCCGTCGCGCGGGCCGACGTCGACGATCTTGACTCTGCTGGGCAATGGCATGGCTTCAGTATCCTCTCTGGCGATCGACCACGCCGGCGATGGGGTGGCCCCGTTCCAGCGCGTGGATCTTGCGCGCGATCTGCGCGATGCTCTCCTCGCGCAGCGTGCGCGCGGAGGTGTGGGGCGTCACCACGACCTTCGGGTGGCTCCAGAAGGGGTGGCCCGCCGGCAGCGGCTCTTCGCGGAACACGTCCAGCACGGCGCCGGCCAGGTGCCCGCCGTCGAGCAAGGCGAGCAGGTCCGCCTCGACCAGGTGCGCGCCCCGCGCGACGTTGATGAGGAAGCCGCCGGGCTGCAGCAGCGACAGCGTTCGGCGGTTCAGGATGTCCTCCGTGCCGGCCGTGAGGGGCAGCAGGTTGACCAGCACGCGCGTGCCCGCGAGGAAGGCATCGAACTGCTCCGTGCCGGCGAAGCATTCCACGCCGGCGACCTCCTTCGCGCCGCGGCTCCAGCCGCGCACGGGGAACTCGAAGGCCGCGATCGCCTGCGCGACGCGCTGGCCCAGCACGCCCAGGCCCATCACGCCCACCGGGAAGCCGGCGCGCGGGCGCGGCTTGCGGAAGCTCCACTTGCCGGATGCGGTGTCGGCCTCGTAGCCGTCCAGCTCCCGGAAGTGCCGGATCACGTAGTGGCAGACGAACTCCGCCATCTGCACCGACATGCCGGCATCGTCCAGCCGCACGACCACCGCCTGCGGCGGCAGGCGCAGCTTCATCAGCGCATCGACGCCGGCGCCGATGTTGAAGATGCCCTTCAGCCGCGGCTGCTCGTCCAGGAACTGCTGCGGCGGCGCCCACACCACGGCGTGGTCCGCCGGCGGCGCGCCGGGCCTCCATTCCTCGACTTCGGCGCCGGGCAGGGCCGCGCGCAGGCCTTCCAGCCAGGGCGGGATCTTGGTGTCGGTACAGCAGACGGTGATGCGCATCGCCTTATTGTGGAGGAGTCCTGCCGCCCGGCCGGAGCCCCTGCAGGTCGTGGTGAGCGGCGCAGCCGAACCGCGACCCGCACCCCCGGCACCTCAAGCCGCCAGCTTCAGCAACTCCGCCCCCTCCGCCACCTGGTCCCCCGGCGCATACAGCACCTCGGCCACGGTGCCATCGGCCGGCGCCGCGATGGTGTGCTCCATCTTCATCGCCTCCATCACGGCGAGCGCCTGGCCCTTGCGCACCTTGTCGCCGGCCTTGACCGGGATCGACACCACCTTCCCGGGCATCGGCGCGGTGAGCCGGCCGCTCTCCGCCGCGTGGTCCCCCGCGTGCGCCAGCAGGTCGATGGACACGATCTGCGCCGCCCCCGCCGCGGTGAACACGTGGTCGGTCTCGCCCTGCGTGTACACGGTCGCGCGGGTGTGCTGGCCGCCGTAGCGGACCTCGAGCACGTCCCCCGCCAGGCGGAAGGCCAGCGGCGCCGGCTGCCCCTCCACGGCCAGCATCAGCGCGCCGTCGTGCAGCGTGTGCAGCTCCGCTTTCGTGTGTCGGCCATGGAAGTCGAACTCCAGCCGCCGCACCGCCGTGCCGTGCGAGCGCCAGCCGTCGCGGCGGCTGAAGGGATCGTCTCCCGCCAGCGCGCTTTCGTCCGCGAGCGTCTTGGCCACCGCGCAGGCCGCCGCCAGCTCGAATCCCACCGGCTGCTGGTGGAACAGCACCGCCGCCTCGCGCTGGATCAGCGCCGTGTCCAGGTCCGCCTGGGCGAAGGAGCGGCTCTTCACCACCTGGCGCAGGAACTGCACGTTGGTGGCCAGGCCGACGATGTGCGTGGCGGCCAGCGCCCCGTCCAGCCGCGCCAGCGCTTCCTCGCGCGTGGCGCCGTGCACGATCAGCTTGGCGATCATGGAGTCGTAGAACGGCGAGATGGCGTCGCCCTCGCGCACGCCGTCGTCCACGCGGACCGTGCCGCGCTGGAACTCCGTGTGCGGCGGCTTGCGGTAGACGTGCAGCGTGCCGGTGGCCGGCAGGAAGTTGTTGTCGGGGTTCTCGGCGCAGATGCGCGCCTCGATGGCGTGGCCGTGGATGCGCAGGTCCTCCTGCCGCAGCGGCAGCGGCTCGCCGGCCGCGACGCGCAGCTGCCACTCCACTAGGTCCAGGCCGGTGATCGCCTCGGTCACCGGGTGCTCCACCTGCAGGCGGGTGTTCATCTCCATGAAGAAGAAGTTCATCTCCACCTCGTCATTCCCGCGGAGGCGGGAATCCAGGGCTTCCGTTCCCGGACGCTTTGGATCCCCGCCTGCGCGGGGATGACGGGTTCCTTGCTCCACGATGAACTCCACCGTGCCGGCGCCCACGTACTTCACCGCGCGCGCCGCGGCGACCGCGGCCTCGCCCATGCGGCGGCGCAGCGACTCGGTCATGCCCGGCGCGGGCGCTTCCTCCAGCACCTTCTGGTGGCGGCGCTGCACCGAGCAGTCGCGCTCGAACAGGTAGACGTAGTTGCCCTGGGTGTCGCCGAACACCTGGATCTCGATGTGGCGCGGCCGCGTGACGTACTTCTCCACCAGCACCGCCTCGTCGCCGAAGCTGTTGCGCGCCTCGCGCTGGCAGGACGCCAGGGCAGCCGCGAAGTCCTCGGCCTTCTCCCCCGCCCGCATGCCCTTGCCGCCGCCGCCGGCGCTCGCCTTGATCAGCACGGGGTAGCCGATGCGGTCGGCCTCGCGCTGGAGCAGCCCGGCATCCTGGTCGGCGCCGTGGTAGCCGGGCACCAGCGGCACGCCGGCCTTCTCCATCAGCTGCTTGGATTCGGCCTTCAGCCCCATTGCCTGGATGGCCGAAGCCGGCGGGCCGATGAACACCAGCCCCGCTTCCGCGCAGGCCGCCGCGAAGCCCTCGTTCTCGCTGAGGAAACCGTAACCCGGGTGGATCGCCTGCGCGCCGGTCGCGCGGGCTGCCTCGATGATCCGCTCCCAGCGCAGGTAGCTGTCCTTGGGCGCGCTGCCGCCGATGTGCACGGCCTCGTCGCAGGCATGCACGTGCCTGGCATCGGCGTCGGCATCGGAATACACCGCGACCGTCTTGATGGCCATGCGGCGCGCCGTCGCCGCGACCCGGCAGGCGATCTCGCCGCGATTGGCGATGAGGATTTTCCTGAACATCAACCGAGCTCCCGCGGCAGTGGCCGCCCCTTGAAGAATTCGCTCACGCCGCGCACCACCTTGCGCAGGAACTTCACGAGCACGACCAGAAGGATCACCGCGAGCACGATGCTGACCACCAGCACCACCGCGAAGATCACCGGATGCGTGGCCGAGAGCCACAGCATGAACACCACCAGCCCGTCCTCCAGCAGCGACACCGCCATGTTGGAGAAGGGCTCCGGCGAGGTGTTGACCGCCGCGCGCGTCGTCATCTTGGTGGCATGGCTGGTCGCGGCCAGGCTGCCGCCCAGGATCGCCGCGACCCAGGTCCACGCCTCGCCGCTCGCGCCCAGCGTGCCTGCCGCGAGCGCAGCGCCGGCCGGAATGCGGATCACCGTGTGCACCGCATCCCACATCGAATCGACGAAGGGGATCTTGTCGGCGAAGAATTCGGCGAACAGCATGAAGCCGCTGGCGAACAGCACGCCCGGGTGCTGCAGCACCTGCAGGCCCGGCGGCAGCGGCAGCCAGCCCATCCAGCCGGCCAGCCCGGTCAGGAACACGGCCGCGTACAGGCGGAAGCCGCTCGCCCAGCCCAGCGCGGCGGCCAGCGCCAGCAGCTGCGGGGTGTCGACCAGGCCGCCCAGGAACTCGGGCACTTCAGGCCCCCGGCAACCAGTTGGGCTTGCGCTTGCCGAGGAAGGACTGGATGCCTTCGCGGCCTTCGTCGCTGGCCCGGATGTCGGCGATCCCTTCCACGGTGCGGCGCACCAGCCCGGCGGTGATCTCGTGGCCGGCCACGTCGTGCAGCAGCTTCTTGCAGGCCTTCACCGCTTCCGGCCCGGCATTCACCAGGGCCTGCGCGATCTCCGCCGTCTTCGCATCGAGCTCCTGCGCCTTCACCACCTCGTGCACGAAGCCGATGCGCAGGGCCTCCGCCGCGCTGAAGCGCTCGGCCGTGAGGAAGTAGCGGTGCGCCGCGCGGGTGCCCATGGCGCGGATCACGTAGGGGCTGATCGTCGCCGGGATGAGCCCCAGCCGCACTTCGCTCAGGCAGTACTGCGCCGTGTCCACCGACACCGCCATGTCGCAGGCCGCGACCAGGCCGGTGCCGCCGGCGTAGACGTCGCCCTGCACCCTGGCGATGGTCGGCTTGGGGCAGTGGAAGATCACTTCCAGCATGCGCGCCAGCCGCGAGGCGTCCTCGAGGTTCTCCTCGCGGGTGTAGCCGGCCATGCGCTTCATCCAGTTCAGGTCGGCGCCGGCGCAGAACGCTGGGCCGTTGCCGGCCAGCACCACGCAACGCACCTCGTCGCGCCGGGCGAGCTCGGCGAACACGGCCGTCAGTTCGGCGATGACCTCGTCGTTGAAGGCATTGCGGACCTCGGGGCGGTCGAGCGTGACCGTCTCGATGCCGCGGTCGAAATGGAGTTGCAGGTGTTTCATGCGATCAGGAATCCTTCTTCGGCAGGGCGGGCAGCACGGCCTGGGTGGCGCGGTGCTCGAACAGCTCGCGCAGCGCGGGCGGAAGCTGGCGGGCCCAGGCGATGGCGTCGCGCTCGGTGGCGAAAGCGGCGGCGGGAACGATGACGCGCACCCACCCGAAGTCCTTCGGGACGAAGCGCCCGTAGGAAATCTCGTAGAACGGCCCCCGGACTGCGACGCCCGCGCCCGCGGCCCAGTTGCGGGCCTGGCGGAAGAAGGGGTCGAGGTTGCGGCCCGCCAGGTGCGTGCGGTGGCGGAAGACGTGCAGGCAGTGGCGGCCGGGTTCGCCGAAATCCTCGCTGTGGACCCGGTCCATGAACATGCCTTCGCCGTGGTTGCACGGCTCCTCGTTCCACGCGTCCGTCGGCACCGTGCGGACCGGCAGGCGCGTGACCACGCCGGCGCGCATCGTGCCGCCTTCGGCCTGCATCGCATAGACCGTGAAGTAGTTCGCCCTCGCCTCGACGCCGTGCCTGACCTGCCCTTCGGAGCGGGCGACCAGCGTCCACGGCCCCGGCGGCAGCGCCAGGCTGCGCGGGCCGATCGAGATGCGCCCGTCGTCGACCGTGGCCGGCAGCAGCGTCGCCACGGCGTCCACCGCGGCCGACGGCTGGGCGGCGGCCACCGCCGCCGCGGCGAGCAAGGCCTGCAATCCTGTCCTGGCTGCGTTCATCGTCTGCCTGTCCTTCAATAACGCTTGGCGACTTCTTCCAGCATGACCTCGGTCGCGCCGCCGCCGATGGCCAGCACGCGCGCGTCGCGCCAGAGGCGCTCCACCGCCGTCTCGCGGATGTAGCCCATGCCGCCGTGGAACTGCTGGCAAGCCTGCACCACTTCGTTGACGAGCTCGCCGGTCAGCGCCTTGAGCATGGACACATCCTGCACGATGTCGTGCCCTTGCGTGACCCGCCAGGCGCAGTGGTACATGAACTGCCGCGCTGCGCGCGTCTTCGCGTCCAGCATGGACAGGCGCTGCCGGATGACCTGCTGGTCCCACAGCACGGCGCCGAAGGCCTGCCTCTGCCGCACGTAGTCCAGCGTGAGCTTCAGCGCCTGCTGGCAATGGCCGACCGCCATGGCGGCCAGCGCGATGCGCTCGGTCTGGAAGTTCTTCATCACCGAGTAGAAGCCCTTGCCTTCCTCGCCCAGCAGGTTGGCGGCGGGAATGCGCACGTTGTCGAACACCAGCTCGGCCGTGTCGGAAGACAGCCAGCCCGTCTTCCTCAGCGCGCGGCCGACGCCGAAGCCGGGCGTGCCCTTCTCCACGATGAACATGGAGACCTCGCGCTTGCCGGGACCGGACTTGGCCGCGACGAAGTACAGGTCGGCGTGCACGCCGTTGGTGATGAACATCTTGGTGCCGTTGAGCACCCAGTGGTCGCCGTCGCGCCGCGCGCTGGTGCGGATGCCCGCCACGTCCGAGCCCGCGCCCGGCTCGGTGATGGCCACCGCGCAGATCTTCTCGCCGGCCGTCACCTGGCGCAGGTACCTGTCCTTCTGCGCCGCGCTGCCCGCATGGTGCAGGTGCGGCCCGGCCATGTCGGTGTGGACCAGCACGGTGATGACGAAGCCGGCGTAAGTGGACTGCGACAGCGCCTCGGCGAACACGAGGTTGGTGAGCGCATCGGCCCCGCCGCCGCCGTACGCCGGTTCGTACATCAGGCCGAGCATGCCGGCCGCGCCCATGCGGCGCAGCACCTCGCGCGGCACGAAGCCCTGCTCTTCCCAGCGGTCACCGTGCGGCTCCACCTCCCGCGCGATGAAGCGCGCGACCTGGTCGCGCAGCAGTTCGTGCTCGGGGCTGTCGTAGATGGACACGTTGCTCACGGCATCACATCCGGAACACGCCGAACTTCGGCTCGCCGATGGGCGCGTTCATCGCGGTGGACAGGCCCAGCGCCAGCACGCGGCGGGTGTCCGCCGGGTCGATCACGCCGTCGTCCCACAGGCGGGCGCTCGAATAGTAGGGGTGCGACTGGCGGCCGAACTGGTCCAGGATCGGCTGCTTGAAGGCCGCCTCCTCCTCGGCGCTCCACTGGCCGCCGCGCGACTCGATGCCGTCGCGCTTGACGGTGGCGAGCACGCTGGCCGCCTGCTCGGCGCCCATCACGCACGTGCGCGCGCTGGGCCAGGTCCACAGGAAGCGCGGCGAGTACGCGCGGCCGCACATGCCGTAGTTGCCGGCGCCGTAGCTGCCGCCGATGATGATCGTGAACTTGGGCACGCTGGCCGTCGCGACCGCCGTCACCATCTTGGCGCCGTGGCGCGCGATGCCTTCGCTCTCGTACTTGCGCCCGACCATGAAGCCGGTGATGTTCTGCAGGAACACCAGCGGCACCTTGCGGTGGCAGCACAGCTCGATGAAGTGCGCGCCCTTCTGCGCCGATTCGGAGAACAGGATGCCGTTGTTGGCGATGATGCCCACCGGCATGCCCTCCACGTGCGCGAAGCCGCACACCAGGGTGGTGCCGTAGCGCGCCTTGAATTCGTGGAACTCGGAGCCGTCGACGATGCGGGCGATGATCTCGCGCACGTCGAAGGGCTTGCGCGCGTCGGTGGGGATCACGCCGTAGAGCTCGCGGCCGTCGTACTTCGGCGGCTGCGGCCTGCGCACCGGCACCGGCGGCTGCTTCGCCCGGTTGAGCGTGGCGACCGCCTGGCGCGCCAGCGCCAGCGCGTGCTCGTCGTTCATGGCCAGGTGGTCGGCCACGCCCGACAGGCGCGTGTGCACGTCGCCGCCGCCGAGGTCTTCCGCGCTCACCACCTCGCCGGTCGCCGCCTTCACCAGCGGGGGGCCGCCCAGGAAGATGGTGCCCTGCTCCTTGACGATGATGGTCTCGTCGCTCATCGCCGGCACGTAGGCGCCGCCCGCGGTGCAGGAGCCCATCACCACCGCGATCTGCGCGATGCCCTGCGCCGAGAGGTTGGCCTGGTTGTAGAAGATGCGGCCGAAGTGCTCGCGGTCGGGGAACACCTCGTCCTGGTTGGGCAGGTTGGCGCCGCCCGAGTCCACCAGGTAGATGCAGGGCAGCCGGTTCTGCGCGGCGATCTCCTGCGCCCGCAGGTGCTTCTTCACCGTCATCGGGTAGTAGGTGCCGCCCTTCACCGTGGCGTCGTTGCACACGATCATGCAGTCCACGCCGCTGACGCGGCCGATGCCGGCGATCATCCCGGCGCAGGGTGCCGCCATCACCCCGTCCTTCTCCAGGTACATGCCGTGCGCGGCCAGCGGACCGATCTCCAGGAAAGGCGTGCCGGGGTCCAGCAGCATCTGCACGCGCTCGCGCGGCGGCAGCTTGCCGCGCGCCTCGTGCTTCCTGCGCGCCGCCTCGCCGCCGCCGGCGGCGTGCAGGGCCACCTGCGCGTTGAGGTCGTCCACCAGCGCCTGCATGGCGGCCACGTTGGCCTGGAAGTCGGCGGAGCGGGGATTGAGTTGGCTCTCGAGGACGGGCACTGGGTCGGTCTCCTGCGGTCGTTGGCACGCACTTTAAGCCACCCACCCGCCGCTTCCGGTGCCCGGCAGGTTGCATATCCTGCCATCCGGTTAGACTGCCGCCATGCCCGCCGGCTCCCGACAGCGATCCCCCGCCGCAGCCACCCCGATGGCCTTCGCCCGAGCTATCGCAGCCGCCTGCCGGCTGCGCGGCAGGAGCCCCGACGGGGTCCTGCGGCTGGCACAGATCACGCCAGCCCAGCTGCTCAAGGCCGAGGGCCGGATGACCTCGCGCCAGATGGAGGTGCTGGCCGGCGCCGCCATGCAGGAGCTGGACGACGAAGGCCTGGGCGCCTTCGGCCGGCGCCTGCCCTGGGGCAGCTACGGCATGCTCGCCCGCGCCTCGCTGACGGCGCCCGACCTCGGCGTCGCGCTCAGGCGCTGGTGCCGCCACCACGGCCTGCTGACCGACGACATCCAGCTGGCGCTGGGCACGAGCGGGGCGCACGCGGAGATCACGCTGCAGGAGCGGCACCCGCTGCCGCCCGAGGTGCGCGAGCTGAGCATCGCCTTCATCCTGCGCAACATCCACGGCCTGGCCTGCTGGTACGTCGACTCGCGCATCCCGCTGCAGTGCGCCTCCTTTCCCTTTCCGGCGCCCCCGCATGCGGATGCCTATGCCCACATGTTCCCCGGCAGGGTCGAGTTCGGCGCGGCCGCGGCGCGCATCCGCTTCGATGCGCAGTACCTGCAGCTGCCGTTGCGGCGCGACGAGAAGGCGCTGGCGCACATGCTGCAGCGCGCCCTGTCGATCACGGTGCTGCAGTACCGGCGCGACCGCCTGCTGGTGCCGCAGGTGCGGCAGGCACTGGCCGCTTACCCGGAGCGCACCCACAGCGCCGAGGGCCTGGCGGAACTGCTGCACGTGTCGGCCCGCACGCTGCACCGGCAGCTCAAGGACGAGGGGGCGAGCCTGCAGCAATTGAAGGACGAGGTGCGGCTGGAGCGCGCGAAGGACCTGCTGTGGCGCACGGACACGCCGGTGAAGCAGGTGGCCGCCGCGGTGGGCTTCC
>DASWUI010000010.1:0-2187 GCA_036401715.1 Ramlibacter sp.
CCTGCACCTCGGGGCGGAAGGTGCGCACCGTGCCCACCAGCGTCGCCTTGCCCGGGATCACGCTCATCGCATGCAGGTCGCCCGCCTGCATGGCGCACAGGCTGATCACCGCGCCGTCGACCGGCTTGACGTTGCGCGAGACGATGCTCTGCGTGGAGGTGATGATGTGCGCCGCCACCAGCACCGGGTCGACGGCCAGGTAGGGATGCGCGCCGTGGCCGCCCTTGCCGTTGATCTCGATCGTGATGCGGTCGGCCGAGGCCATCATGGCGTTCTGGCGGATGCCGAAGCAGCCGGGCTTGAGGCCCGGCCAGTTGTGCATGGCGTACACGGCATCGACCGGGAAGCGCTGGAACAGGCCGTCGTCGATCATGGCCTTGGCGCCGGCGAAGCCCTCCTCCCCGGGCTGGAAGATCAGCACCGCGGTGCCGTCGAAGTTGCGCGTTTCCGCCAGGTAGCGCGCCGCGCCCACCAGCATCGCGACGTGGCCGTCGTGGCCGCAGCCGTGCATCATGCCGTTGCGCGTGGACTTCCAGGGGAATTCGTTGCTCTCGGTCATGGTGAGCGCGTCCATGTCGGCGCGCAGGCCCAGCATGCGGCCGGAGCCGGTGCTGCGGCCGCGGATGACCCCCACCACCCCGGTCCTGCCGATGCCGGCGTGCACTTCGTCGGCGCCGCACAGCCGCAGGGCCTCCTGCACGCGCGAGGCGGTGTACACCTCCTCGAAGCCCAGCTCGGGGTGGGCGTGCAGGTCGCGGCGGAACGCGGTGAGCTCCGGGTGGTACTGCGTGATCTGGGAAAAGGCGCGCCCGCGCGCCTGCAGCCGCGGCGGAGCCGTGGGCGACAGCATCAATGGCCCCCCGCCGTCCCGACGCGCAGGCGCGGGTCGACGGCGAAGTAAAGCAGGTCCACCACCAGGTTGATCACCACGAAGATCAGGGCGATCAGGCACAGGTAGGCCGCCATGACGGGAATGTCGGCGAAGGTGACCGCCTGGATGAACAGCAGGCCCATGCCGGGCCACTGGAACACCGTCTCGGTGATGATGGCGAAGGCGATCAGGCCGCCGAGCTGCAGCCCCGTGATGGTCATCACCGGCACCAGCGTGTTCTTCAGCGCGTGGCCGAAGTGGATGGCGCGGTTCGGCAGGCCGCGCGCCCGGGCGAACTTGATGTAGTCGGTGCGCAGCACCTCCAGCATCTCCGCGCGCACCAGCCGCATGATCAGGGTGAGCTGGAAGATCGCCAGCGTGAGCGCCGGCAGCACGATGTGGTGCCAGCCCTTGGCCTTCAGCAGGCCCGTGCTCCACCAGCCGACCTGCACCGTCTCGCCCCGGCCGAAGCTGGGGAACCAGCCGAGCGTGACGGCGAACACCAGGATCAGCAGGATGCCGATCAGGAAGGTGGGCAGCGACACGCCCAGCAGCGAGATGGTCATGAAGACCTGGCTGAGGAAGGTGCCGCGCTTGAGCGCCGCGTACACGCCCATGGGGATGCCGATCAGCAGCGCCAGCGCGGCGGCGATCAGCGCCAGCTCCAGCGTCGCCGGGAAGCGCTCGGCGATCAGCCGGGATACCTTGGCGCCCTGGCGCAGGCTCAGGCCGAATTCCCCCTGCACCGCGTTGAGCAGGAAGTGCCAGAACTGCACGAAGAAGGGCTGGTCGAGCCCCAGCGCGGAGCGCAGCTCGCGGATCTGCTCGGGCGTGGCGTCCTGGCCCAGCAGGAAGACCACCGGGTCGCCGACGTACTGGAACAGCAGGAAGGCGATGAACGCCACCGCGACCATGACGACCATGGCCTGGATCAGGCGGCGCAGGATGAAGGCAAACATGGTTGAGCGGCGAAAGGGCTGCCGATGCTAGCAGAGCAAACCGTGTGCCGACACCGGGTTTTCTTTAGGTCTAAAGCAATTGGGCGGCCGCCCGAGGGGGCAGCCGCCCTGTTTCGGCACGCTTCAGTTCACCTTGACCAGGCGCCAGTCGATGCGGTTGTCGGCGCGGTGCACGACCTGGATGTTCTTGCGCATCGCCCAGGGAATGATCTGGTTGTGCAGCGGCAGGTAGGCCACGTCTTCGTGCGACAGCACAAGCGCCTTCTCGATGAGTTCGTTGCGCACCTTGAGGTCGGTCTCGACCTTGACCCGCTCGATCAACGCATCCATCTGCGGGTTGGAGTAGCGCCCCACGTT
>DASWUI010000011.1:0-4004 GCA_036401715.1 Ramlibacter sp.
CATCAACGGCTTCGGCCGCATCGGCCGCAACGTGCTGCGCTCGGCGCTTGCGAACTTCTCCGACATCGAGATCGTCGGCATCAACGACCTGCTGGAGCCGGACTACCTGGCTTACATGCTGCAGTACGACTCGGTGCCCGGCCGCTTCAAGGGCACCGTGGCCGTCGAGGGCAACACGCTCATCGTCAACGGCAAGAAGATCCGCCTGACGCAGGAGAAGGACCCGGCCAACCTGAAGTGGGGCGAGGTCGGCGCGGAAGTCGTGATCGAGTCCACCGGCATCTTCCTGACCAAGGACGGCGCGCACAAGCACCTCCAGGCCGGCGCGAAGAAGGTGATCATGTCGGCGCCCTCCAAGGACGACACGCCCATGTTCGTCTTCGGCGTGAACCACGCCAGGTACAAGGGCGAGGACATCATCTCCAACGCCTCGTGCACCACCAACTGCCTGGCGCCCATCGCCAAGGTGATGAACGACAAGTGGGGCATCAAGCGCGGCCTGATGACCACCGTGCACGCCGCCACGGCCACGCAGAAGACCGTGGACGGCCCGTCCAACAAGGACTGGCGCGGCGGCCGCGGCATCCTGGAGAACATCATCCCCTCCTCCACCGGCGCGGCCAAGGCGGTGGGCGTGGTGATCCCCGAGCTGAACAAGAAGCTGACCGGCATGTCCTTCCGCGTGCCCACCTCCGACGTGTCGGTGGTGGACCTGACGGTGGAGCTGGAGAAGCCGGCGACCTATGCCGAGATCTGCGCGGAGATGAAGGCGCAGAGCGAGGGCGCGCTCAAGGGCATCCTGGGCTACACGGAAGACAAGGTGGTGGCCACCGACTTCCGCACCGACCCGCGCACCTCGATCTTCGATGCCGACGCGGGCATCGCGCTGGACTCCACCTTCGTCAAGCTGGTGAGCTGGTACGACAACGAGTGGGGCTACTCGAACAAGTGCCTGGAGATGGCGCGCGTGGTGGGCCGCTCGCTGTGAAGATGCTGCGCTTCTCCGACGTCGCCGCCACCGGCTTTCCGACCGGCAAGCGGGTCTTCATCCGCGCCGACCTGAACGTGCCTCTGGGCGAGCAGGGCGCGATCTCCGACGACACGCGCATCCGCGCCAGCCTGCCGGCGATGCGGCTGGCGCTGGACGCCGGGGCCGCAGTGATGGTCACCAGCCACCTGGGTCGGCCCGCCGAAGGCGCGCTGCAGCCCAACGAGTCGCTCGCGCCCGTGGCCGCGCGCCTGGGCGAGCTGCTGGGGCGGCAGGTGCCGCTGGTGCGCGACTGGGTGCAGGGCGTGGACGTGCGCCCGGGCCAGATCGTGCTGCTGGAGAACTGCCGCGGCAACCCCGGCGAGAAGTCCAACAGCGAGGAGCTGTCGCGGCGCATGGCGCGCCTGTGCGACGTGTTCGTGCACGACGCCTTCGGCACCGCGCACCGGGCGGAGGCGAGCACGCACGGCGTCGCCCGCTTCGCGCCGATCGCCTGTGCCGGGCCGCTGCTGGCCGCCGAGATCGAGGCGCTGGGCAAGGCGCTGGCCGCGCCCGAGCGCCCGCTGGTGGCGGTGGTCGGCGGCTCCAAGGTCTCCACCAAGCTGGCCATCCTGCGCTCGCTGGCCGACAAGGTCGACCAGCTGATCGTGGGCGGCGGCATCGCCAACACCTTCCTGCTGGCCGCCGGCCTGCCCATCGGCCGCAGCCTGGCCGAACCGGGACTGGTCGACGAAGCGCGCGCCGTGATGCAGGCGATGCGCGCGCGCGGCGCCGAAGTGCCGCTGCCCACCGACGTCGTCACCGCCAAGGAACTCTCTGCCTCCGCCCGCGCCACCACGAAGGACGTGCGCGAGGTGGCCGATGACGACCTGATCCTGGACGTCGGCCCGCGCACCGCCGAGGTGTTCGCCGCGCACCTGCTGCGCGCGCGCACCATCGTCTGGAACGGCCCGGTCGGCGTGTTCGAGCACGAGGCCTTCGGCCACGGCACCCGCGCGCTCGCCGAAGCCATCGCCCGTTCCACCGCCTTCAGCGTGGCCGGCGGCGGCGACACGCTGGCGGCCATCGCGAAATACGGCGTGGCGCGGGGCGTCGACTACATCTCCACGGGCGGCGGCGCCTTCCTCGAGATGCTGGAAGGCCGCACCCTGCCCGCCATCGAAGTCCTGCGGCAGCGCGCCGCCTTTTGATCCCCACCCAGGAGTTTTCCCATGGCATTGGTTTCCCTGCGGCAGGTCCTCGACCACGCCGCCGAGCACGGCTACGGCGTTCCCGCCTTCAACGTCAACAACCTGGAGCAGATCCAGGCCATCATGGAAGCGGCGCAGGAGACCGACAGCCCGGTGATCCTGCAGGCCTCCGCCGGCGCCCGCAAGTACGCCGGCGAAGCCTACCTGCGCCACATGGTGCTGGCCGCCATCGAGTCGCATCCGGACCTGCCCGTGGTGCTGCACCAGGACCACGCCACCAGCCCGGCCGTGTGCGTGCAGGCCATCCGCTCCGGCTTCTCGAGCGTGATGATGGACGGGTCGCTGCGCGCCGACGGCAAGACGCCGGCCAGCTACGACTACAACGTCGAGGTGACGCGCAAGGTGTGCGAGATCGCCCATGCGGTGGGCGTTTCGGTCGAGGGTGAGCTCGGCTGCCTCGGCTCGCTGGAAAGCGGCGAAGCCGGCGAGGAAGACGGCATCGGCGCGGTGGGCAAGCTGTCGCACGACATGCTGCTGACCGACCCGGCGCAGGCGCGCGACTTCGTGGCGCGCACCGGCGTGGACGCGCTGGCCATCGCCATCGGCACCAGCCACGGCGCCTACAAGTTCACCCGCAAGCCCACCGGCGACATCCTGGCCATCGACCGCATCGCGCAGATCCACGCGCAGGTGCCGGACACCCACCTCGTCATGCACGGCAGCTCCAGCGTGCCGCAGGAATGGCTGGAGATCATCCGTGCCCACGGCGGGGATATCCGCGAGACCTACGGCGTTCCGGTCGAGGAGATCCGGCGCGGCATCGCCAGCGGCGTGCGCAAGGTGAACATCGACACCGACATCCGGCTGGCCATGACCGGCGCGATGCGCCAGGCGTTCGCCACCGAGCGCAGCGAATTCGACCCCCGCAAGGCGCTGGCCGCCGCCCGCAAGGCCGCGCGCGGCATCTGCAAGGCCCGCTTCGAGGCCTTCGGCTGCGCCGGGCAGGGCTCGCGCATCCGCCCGCTCGCGCTCGAGCAGATGATTTCCCGCTACGCCTGACTGCGGGTTTGTCCCGATCCCCCGGAATGTTGATTTATCTCAAGAATCAGCATATGCTTATATTCAGTTTCGACGATCAATGGAGTTGACGAACGTGAAGATCCTGCTGCTGGCCGCCGCCCTCGCCGTGGCCTCCCCCGTGTTCGCCAGCCAGGAGCTGGCCCAGAAGAACGCCTGCCTGGCCTGCCATGCGGTGGACAAGAAGCTGGTGGGGCCGTCCTACCAGGACGTGGCGAAGAAGTACGCCGGGCAGAAGGACGCCGAGGCGGCCCTGGCCCGCAGCATCAAGGCCGGCGGTTCCGGCAAGTGGGGCCCGGTGCCCATGCCCGCGCAGGCCGCCCTGAGCGACGCCGACGCGGGCAAGCTGGCCGCCTGGATCCTGCAAGGGAGCAAGTGATTGGCCACGCGCGCGGCTGCGCTCGGCGCGGCGGATTTCGAACGGGCGGCGGAAGTCTTCTCGCTGCTGTCGGCCGCCACGCGCCTGCGCATCCTCGACGCGCTGTGCGACAGCGAAATGTGCGTGGGCGGACTGGCGGCGGAGCTGGAAATGCCGCAGCCGACCGTCTCGCAGCACCTGAGCCTCATGTTCCGCGCGGGCCTGCTCGCGCGGCGCAAGGAAGGCCAGCAGGTGCATTACCGCGTCGAGCCGAAGACGCGCGGCTTCCTGTGCCGCGCCGTCCGGGCGCTGGTGGATTGAAGGGCGGCTGCGGGAGCGCCGTGCACAACGAGGAGCAAGAGTGATTTTCAACCGAGCATCCGGCAGGCTG
>DASWUI010000012.1:0-4183 GCA_036401715.1 Ramlibacter sp.
CGAATTCCCGGCCGATGCCCTGCGCGAACTGATCGGGCGCGACCGCGACTTCGCGGATCACCTCCAGAAGACCGCCGCGGAGTCCTGCAGGAAGATGGCCGCATGGTCAGAGGCCATGCGGGTGCGCGGCGTGACGAACCAGCTGGCGTACTCGCTGTTGCTTCTGGCCGAGGTCCACAGCGCCACCGTCGTGGAGCTGCCGACGCACGTCGCCCTGGCCGAACTGCTTGGCACCACGCGCGAAACCGTGGCCCGGGGCCTCGCCGCGCTGGAGGAAGAAGGCGGCATCCGGCGCAGCGAACGCAAGAAGTGCGAAGTCGTACGCACGAGACTCCTGAACCGGCTGAGCGCGCAGGCTCCCGCCTAGGGATCGCCTCAGCCCTCGCTGTCGGGGCAGCTGGAGGGCTGCGCCTTCTGGAAGGCGGGGTGCTTCATGCAGGTTTCGAACGCGCCCATGGTGCGCGGCAGCCCGCTGAAGTCCACGTCGAAGCGCTGCCCGTTGAAGATCTGCGGCACCAGGCAGCAGTCCGCCAGGGTGGGCGTGTCGCCGTAGCAGTAGCTGCCGGCGGGCAGCCGCTGCAGTTCCTTCTCGAACAGCTCCAGGCCGCTGCGCACCCAGTGCCGGTACCAGGTGTTCTTGGCCTCCTCTTCCACCTTCAGGTCGCGCACCAGGTACTTGAGCACGCGCAGGTTGTTCAGCGGATGGATCTCGCAGGCGATCAGCTGGGCGAGCGCGCGCACGCGCGCACGGCCGAGCGCATCCCCCGGCAGCAGCGGCGGGTTCGGGTGCGTCTCGTCGAGGTACTCGATGATGGCCATCGACTGGCTCAGGAGCTGGCCGTCGTCGGTCTCCAGCGTCGGGACCAGCCCGGAAGCGGAGACGGCCGCGTACTTCTCGCCCTTGTGTTCGCCCTTGACCAGGTGCACCGGCAGGTACTCGTAATCCAGGCCCTTGAGTTCGAGGGCGATGCGCACGCGGAAGGAAGCGGAGGAGCGGAAGTAGTTGTGGAGCTTCATGCCGCCAAGCATAAACCGCGGCGTCCTCTACACTGGCGCGAAACGCACAGGAGACGAGCATGCTGCATCCCCAGGCCCGGGCGCTGCTGCGCCTGATGGAAGAAAAGGGCGTGCCGCCGACGCACACCCTCGCGCCGGAGCAGGCGCGGACCTTCTATCGCGAGCGGCGCACCTTCACGCAGCCCGATGCGCCGCAGGTCGCGTCGGTACGGGACCTGGAGGCGGACGGCCCGGCCGGCCCCATCCCGTTGCGCAGCTACCGGCCGGCCGGTTCGCAGGCGGATGCGGTGCTGCCCGTCCTCGTCTACTACCACGGCGGCGGCTGGGTGATCGGCGACCTCGACACGCACGACGTCCTGTGCCGCCAGTTGTGCAACCAGTCCGGGTGCGCGGTCGTCGCGGTCGACTACCGCATGGGCCCGGAGCACCGCTTCCCCGCCGCGGTGGACGATGCACTGGCGGCCACGCGCTGGGTGCGTACGCAGGCCGCTGCGCTGAAGGTGGACGCCTCCCGGCTCGCCGTGGGCGGCGACAGCGCCGGCGGCAACCTCGCCGCGGTGGTCGCGCTGGCCGCCCGCGATGCCGGCGACCTGCCCATCGCCTTCCAGCTGCTGATCTACCCGGCCACCGACCAGCGCCGCGGCTGGCCGTCCCACACCACCAACGGCCGGGGCTACCTCCTGACGAAGGAGACCATGGACTACTTCCATGACCACTACCTGCCGGACCCGGCGCAGGACCTCGACTGGCGCGCCTCCCCCCTGCTGCACGCGAACCATGCGCAGCTGCCGCCCGCGTTCGTGCTCACCGCGGGCTACGATCCCCTGCGCGACGAGGGCCTGCAATACGCGCACAAGCTGTCGGCCGCGGGCAACCGCGCCGCGCTGGTGAACTTCGAGCGCCAGATCCACGGCTTCATCCTCATGGGCCGCGTGATCGACGAGGCCAACGTCGCGGTGCAGCTGTGCGCGGCGCAGCTGCGCCAAGCCCTTGCCTGATACAGAGAGGACCCGCCATGAAGAACCTTTCCCGCCTCATGATCGCGGCCGCCGCCGCGGCCCTCCTGGCCGGCTGCGCGCAGTACCGGGGTCCCGGTGCCGCCGGCCCCGCTGCCACGGCGACGCTGGCACCCACCACGGGCAACAGCACGACCGGGACCGTGCGCTTCGTGCAGGCGGGCGACCGCGTCCGCGTGATGGGGGAGATCCGCGGCCTCAAGCCGGGCGCGGAGCACGGCTTCCACGTGCACGAGAAAGGCGACTGCTCCAGCGGCGACGGCATGAGCGCCGGCGGCCACTTCAATCCGGGCGGGCAGCCGCACGGCCGCCACGGTGCGGGCCCCCACCACGCCGGCGACCTGCCCAGCCTGAAGGCCGACGCCTCGGGCGTGGCGAAGTTCAGCTTCGATTCCACGTCCATCCGCCTGGGCGGCGGCGGCAGCGACATCGTGGGCCGCGGGCTGATCGTGCACCGCGACCCGGACGACTACAGGACGCAGCCCACCGGCAACGCGGGCCCGCGCCTGGCGTGCGCGGTCATCGTGCCGTTCTGAAAGGGCGATCGCCATGAAGCAGGAGCAGAACGACCTCATCACGCGCATCGGCCCGGGCACGTCCTGCGGCGCGGTGATGCGCAGCTACTGGCAGCCGGTGGCGCTGGTGGACGAATTCGAGCCGCGGCTGGATCCGCGCATGGCGCAGCGCCCGGTGAAGGCGGTGCGCATCCTCGGGCAGGACCTGGTCCTGTTCAAGGACGCGAACGGCCGCTGGGGCCTGCTGGACCGCGACTGCCCGCACCGCGGGGCCGACCTGTCCTTCGGCCGGCACGAAGGCGACGGCCTGCGCTGCCCCTTCCACGGCTGGAAGTTCGACGCGGCAGGCCGCTGCCTGGAAACGCCCGCCGAGCCCACCGGCAGCAAGCTGTGCGAGCGCGTGCGGCAGCGCAGCTATCCCGTGCTGGAGAAGAGCGGCATCCTGTTCGCCTGGTTCGGGGAGGAAGGCAGGGAGCCGCCGCCCTTCCCCGCCTTCGACTGCTTCGCGGCGCCGAGCACGCACACCTTTGCCTTCAAGGGCCTGTGGCACTGCAACTGGCTGCAAGCCTTCGAAGTCGGCATCGATCCCGCGCACCCGTCGTTCCTGCACCGCTTCCTGAACGACGCGGCGCTGGAGAGCATCGGCGACAACCCCGCCGGCAAGCAGTTCCGCAGCGCCAGCGCGGGCGAGTTCGCCGGCGAGAAGTGGCCGATGACGCGGATCATGCGCGAGTTCCACCAGCCCGACATCTCCTTCGAGAACAAGCCCTGGGGCCTGCAGCTCACCGCCCTGCGGCCGATGACGGACGAACTCACGCACGTGCGCATCACCAACGCGATCTTTCCGCACACCTTCGTGATCCCGCTGTCGGAAACGCTGACGATCACGCAGATGCACGTGCCGGTGGACGACGAGCACACCTACTGGTACTCGGTGTTCACCAGCTTCGCCGGGCCGGTGGACAAGGAGGCGATGCGCAACCAGCGCCTGCAGTTCATCTCCCTGCCCGACTACGTGCCGAAATCCGGCCGCCACAACAATTGGGGCTTCAACCCGGACGAGCAGCGCACGCAGACCTACCTGGGCATGGGCGAGGAAGACATCAACGTCCACGACCAGTGGGCGGTGGAGAGCATGGGCCCCATCCAGGACCGCGCGCGCGAGCACCTGGGCACCAGCGACAAGGTCATCATGGCCAACCGGCGCATGCTGCTCAAGGCGATCGAGACCGTGCAGGCCGGCGGCACCGCGCCGGGCGTAGCCGATCCCGCGCTGGCCGCGCAGATGACCGGGCCCGACACCGTGGACGGCATCGCGCCCGCGGGCACCTGGGGCACCTGGTGGCAGGAACGCGTGCGGGCCAAGCGGGCCGGCGCGGCGTGGCTCGGCGGGCCGGTGCGCGCCGCGGACGCCCAGGCTTCGTGAGCGCGTTCGCGCAACGCTGCGGCATCCACGATGCCGCGCGCGAGCAGGCGGTCGAACGCCTGGGCCGCCTGATCGCGGCCCAGGGCCTGGAGCTGGTGCGCTTTGCCTGGTGCGACCTGCACGGCGTGCTGCGCGGCAAGACCCTGGTGGCCTCCGCCGCGGAACGCGCGCTGCGCGAAGGCGTCGGCCTGGTCAGCACGCTGATGCTC
>DASWUI010000013.1:0-3686 GCA_036401715.1 Ramlibacter sp.
AGGTGATCACCCTGGGCACGCCGCACCGGGCGATGGCGGACGCCAACCACGCCGGCACCATCTTCCGGATCCTGGGCGGCGACGTGTCGCAGCTCACCCCCGAACTGCTGCGGCGCCTGGGCGAACGGCCGCCGGTGCCCACCACCTCGATCTACCGCGAAAGCGACGGCGTGGTGTGCTGGCGCGGCTGCCTGGAGGAACCGGGGCCCGGCGTGGAGAACATCCCCGTGCATGCCAGCCACCTGGGCATGCCCACGCACCCGGAAGTGCTGCGCATCGTCGCGAACCGGCTCGCGCTGCCGGAGGACCGCTGGCGGCCCTACCGGCCCCGGCGCAACGGCGTCAGGCGGGCGTCCACTGCACCCAGCCGGTCCAGGAAGTGACCAGCACGATCACGCCGAAGGCGATGCGGTACCAGGCGAAGGGCTTGAAGTCGTGGGTGGAGATGTAGCGCAGCAGCCAGCGCACGCACAGCCACGCGCTCACGAAGGAGAACAGCAGGCCGACGGCGAACATCGGGATGTCGTCGGCGCCCAGCTGGCCGCGCTCCTTGAACAGGCTGTAGGCGCCGGCACCGATCAGGGTGGGGATCGCGAGGTAGAAGGAGAAATCGGTGGCCGCCTTGCGCGACAGCCCCAGCAGCATGCCGCCGATGATGGTGGCGCCGCTGCGGCTGGTGCCCGGGATCAGCGCGAAGCACTGTACCAGCCCGAGCTTGAGCGCGTCGGTCCAGCGCATCTCCTCCACTTCCTGGATGCGCACCTTGGGATGGTGCCGGCCTTCCGCCCACAGGATCACGAACGCGCCGAGGATGAAGGTGGTGGCCACCACGGTGGGCGTGAACAGGTTCTGCTGGATCGCCTTGCCGAACAGGAGCCCCAGCACCACGGCGGGGAAGAACGCCACCAGCACGTTCAGCGCGAAGCGTTGCGCCTCGCGGCTGCTGGGCAGCGAGACGATGGTGCTGCGGATCTTCTGCCAGTAGACGATGATCACCGCCAGGATCGCGCCGGTCTGGATCGCGATGTCGAACACCTTCGCCTTCTCGTCGTCGAAGCCGAGCAGGGCTCCGGCCAGGATGAGGTGGCCCGTGCTGGAGATGGGCAGGAACTCCGTGAGTCCCTCGACGATGCCCATGATCGCGGCCTTCACCAGCAGCACAAAGTCCACACCGTCTCCCGGAAGCAAAGGGCGGATTATCACCGCCGGGCTGGCGGGCGGGGCGGCGCGGATGCTGGCTCAGCGCTGTCGAATGGCTCAGCCACAACCTTGTCCGACACGCGCTGTCGGAAAGCGCCAGTGGCCGCCGCGCACGATACCTACAGTTGCATGTCCCGGCGGCCCCCACTATCCGTGCCTATGAAAATCCTGCACTTGCTCCACGTGGTGTGCGCCCAGGCGTTCTACCGCTGGGCCATGAAAGAGATCAGCCCGATGCACCCCGACGTGCCGAAGATCATGCTGCGCCAGCAACAGCTGGCGGAGAAGTACCGGCGCGTGTGGGGCTGAGGCGAGGTCCTGAACGACGCGGCGCGCGCTATTCGTAGCGCAGCGCCTGGATGGGCAACAGCCTGGACGCGCGCCGCGCCGGGTAGAAGCCGAAGAAGACACCGACGAAGCCGGAGAAGCCTCCCGCCAGGAGGACGGATCCGGCCGTCATGCTGACCTGCCAGCCGGCGAACTGGCCCACCGCCCAGGTCGCGACGGCGCCGATCGCCACGCCGATGGCGCCGCCCATGAGCGAGAGCGTCAGCGCCTCGATCATGAATTGCGCCAGGATGTCCCGGCCCCGGGCGCCGACGGCCATGCGCAGGCCGATCTCGCGCGTGCGCTCGGTCACGCTCACCAGCATGATGTTCATGATGCCGATGCCGCCGATCAGCAGGCTGATGCCGGCGACGGCGGCCAGCAGCAGCGTCATCACCCGGCTCGATGCCTCCTGGGCCTGCAGGATCTCGGTCAGGTTGCGGATGGAGAACGGGTCGTCGCCGCCCGGCTGCACCTTGAAGCGCTGGCGCAGGAGCTCCTTGATGCTCTCCTCCACCGCCTTCATGTCGTGCCCCTCGCGCACCTTCACGCTGATGGAGCCCACCCGCTTGAGCCGGCCCGGCGAGCCGCCCTGGATGCGGTTGCGGTAGGTGCTCAGCGGGATGATCACCATGTCGTCCTGGTCCTGGCCCAGGGCGTTCTGCCCCTTCTTCTCCAGCAGGCCGACCACGGTCATCGGGATCTTCCGGACGCGGATCACCTGGTCGAGCGGGTCCTCGTCGCCGAACAGCTGCTGGGCCACCGTCTCGCCGATGATGGCCACCTTGGCCGACCCGGCCTCCTCCGCCGCCTCGAACATGCGGCCCGAAGCGAGCGGCCAGTCGCGCGCCTCGAAGTAGTCGTTGCTCGTGCCGAAGACGGAGGTGTTCCAGTTGGTGTTGCCCAGCACCACCTGCTGGGCGCTGCGCAGGCTGGGCGCGGCCACCTGCACTTCGGCGATCTCGCGCGCGATCGCGATCGCGTCTTCTTCCGTGAGCCCCTGCCCGGTCTGCGCACCGAGCCGCACGCCCCCGGCCGTCACGCCCCCCGGCAGCACCAGCATGATGTTGGAGCCCAGCCCCTTCATCTGCTCCTGCACGCGCTCGGTCGCGCCCCTCCCCACCGCGATCATGGTCACCACGGCACCCACGCCGATGATGATGCCCAGCATGGTGAGCACGCTGCGCAGCTTGTTGGCCGCGAGCGCGCGCAAGGCGGAACGCAGGGCGGCGAGGAAGGTCATGCGGACGATCCTTCCTTGTCGGCGCGGGACGGCAAGAAATTGGAATCTGAGCCCGATTGGGCAAATTGGGCAGACCCCAAGCGGGCATGGCCCGCCCCCACCATGTCATTGCGGGCTTGACCCGCAATCCACGGATCCCGGCTCGAGCCCGGCATGACATGTCCCGCACCCGTGTCTTCCAGGATCGCTCCATCGCGGAACACGATCCTGCGCCGCGCCCAGGCCGCGATGTCGTTCTCGTGCGTCACCAGAACGATGGTCATGCCTTGCCGGTTCAGGTCGGCCAGCAGCCGCATGATGTCCTCGCTGGTCTGCGAGTCGAGCGCACCGGTGGGTTCATCGGCCAGGATCAGCTGCGGCTGCGTCACCAGCGCCCGGGCGATCGCCACGCGCTGCTGTTGACCGCCGGACAGTTCCGCGGGCGTGTGGGCGGCGCGCTCGCCCAGGCCCACGCGGCGCAGCGCCTCCAGCGCGCGGCTGCGGCGTTCGGCGGCGCGCACGCCCGCGTACACCAGGGGCAGCTCCACGTTCTCCAGGGCGCTGGTGCGCGGCAGCAGGTTGAAGTGCTGGAACACGAAGCCGATGCGGCGGTTGCGGATGGAGGCGAGCTGGTCGGGCGCCATTCCTTCCACCGGCTCGCCGGCCAGCCGGTACTCGCCCGAGGTGGGCTGGTCCAGGCAGCCCAGGATGTTCAGGAGCGTGGACTTGCCCGAGCCCGACGCCCCCATGATCGCGACGAACTCGCCGGCCTCGATCGCGACGGAAACGCCGCGCAGGGCGTGCACGGCCTGCTCGCCCATGGCATAGGCCTTGGTGAGCCCGCGCGCGTCCACGAGCGCCATCAGAACGGCATCCGCGGCCCGGCCGCTCGCCGGGCAGGCGTGCCGCCGCTGACGCCGGTGACGTCGGTAGCGCC
>DASWUI010000014.1:0-6246 GCA_036401715.1 Ramlibacter sp.
GAAGGGGCGCCCCTCGCCGATCACCATCACCTGCTCGAACAGCGGGTCCTCGCCGAGCGCGAGTTCCACGTCGGCGGGCGGCACCTTCTCGCCGGTGGAGGTGACCAGGATGTCCTTGATGCGGCCGACGATGTAGACGTGCCCCGTGTCGTCGATGCGGCCGATGTCGCCGGTGTGCAGCCAGCCATCGGCATCGACCGTCGCCGCCGTCTTCTCGGGGTCCTCCCAGTAGCCCTGCATCACGATGGGGCCACGCACCAGCAGTTCGTCGGCCGCGCCCAGCTTCACCTCCACGCCCGGCAGCGGCAGGCCGACCGACTCCGGCACGTTGTCGTCCAGCCGGTTGGCCGCCACCACGGGTGACGCCTCCGTGAGGCCGTAGCCCTGCAGGATGGGCAGACCCAGGCCGATGAAGCAGTGCATCAGCGTCTTCGAAGCCGGGGCGCCGCCGGAGACGGCGATGCGGATCCTCCCGCCCAGGCGCTCCAGCAGCTTGTCGGCTACCAGGTGGCGCAGCAGCGGCCACATCATCTCCGCCACCGCGCCGGGCGGCTCGCCCCGGTGCTGCGCCGCCTCGAAGCGGTGCCAGCCGACCTGCTCCGCCCACTCGAACAGCTGGCGCGCCGGCGCGCCCTTGGCCTCCAGTCCCTGCTGGATCTTCGCGTAGACGCGCTCGTAGATGCGCGGCACCGACACCAGCACGGTGGGCCGGATGGTCACCAGGTCCTCCGCCAGCTCCTGCACCGAGCGCGCGAAGGCCACGGCGCTGCCGGTGGCCACCGGCGCGTAATAGCCCACCGTGCGCTCCAGCGCATGCGACAGCGGCAGGAAGGACAGGAACAGGTCCTCGAGATAGACATCGACCGTCTGCAGCACCGCGTCGACGTTGGACAGGACGTTGCGGTGCGACAGCATCACGCCCTTGGGCTTGCCGGTGGTTCCGGACGTGTAGACGATGGTGGCCAGCGCGTCGGCGTCGCCACCGCCGCGCGCCTGCGCTTCGGGTGCGCCGGCCAGCCATTCGTCCACCCCGCGCAGCAGGCCGTCCGCATCCGCGGGCGCCCCCGGCCCGCACAGGAGCACGCGCGACAGCTGCGGCAGCTGCGGCGCGAGGGGCGCGAGCGCGCGCCAGTGCTGCATGTCGCCGAGCAGCAGGACGCGGGCACCGCAGTTGCCCAGGATGTAGGCGACGTTCTCCGCGTTGTCGGTGGCGTACAGGGGCACCACGACCATCCCGAGCGACTGCGCCGCCTGGTCGAAGCAGACCCACTCCACGCAGTTGCGCAGCATGACGGCCACGCGCGATCCGGGCGCCAGCGCCTCGCGCGCGAGCGCGCCGCGCCAGCGCCGCACCAGCCCATGCATGTCGCCCCAGGTGTAGCTGCGCCAGCTGCCCATGGCGGCCGAGAACTGCCGGTAGGCCTCCGCGTGCGGCGAGCGCTGGCAGCGGCGTTCGAACAGCGCGGGCAGCGTCCAGGCTTCCGCGAAGGGAATCGTGTCGTGCGTGAGGGGGAGGTCGGCGTCCGGCATGGCTGTCTCCTGCCGCATCGGTGTCCCGCGCGGTCGTACTGAAGTATTCATCGTGCGGCGCGTCCCAAACTGAGGGAGATCAAAGGTCAGGTGCCGGGACGGCCCGGGTGCTGCTCAGCTATGCTGTGCGCCGCAGGAGGTGCCTTTGGCCTTGTTTTCCCAGGACGCCCTGAACCCCGGCGTGCGCAAGCGCGAGGTGTTCGGCTGGGCGATGTACGACTTCGCGAACTCCGGCTACACCACGGTGGTGATCACCGCGGTGTTCGCCGCGTACTTCGTCGGCGGCATCGCGCAGAAGGCGGAATGGGCGACCTTCGCCTGGACCCTGGCGCTGAGCATCTCCTATGCCATCGTGATGTTCACGATGCCCAGCCTCGGAGCCTATGCCGACCTGCGGGCGGCCAAGAAGCGGCTGCTGACGATCGTCACCGCCGGCTGCGTGCTCAGCACCGCGGCGCTGGCGCTCGCCCGGCCGGGCGCGGTGGCCACCGCCATGCTGCTGATCATCGTCTCCAACGTGTTCTACAGCTACGGCGAGTCGCTCACGGCCGCCTTCCTGCCGGAGCTGGCGCACCCCGATTCGCTGGGCAAGGTAAGCGGCTGGGGCTGGGGCTTCGGCTACTTCGGCGGGATGCTGGCCCTGGGCATCTGCCTGGGCTACGTGCTGTGGGCGCAGGGGCAGGGCATTGCCGCCGCCGAGTTCGTGCCGGTGACGATGCTGATCACCGCGGTGCTCTATGGCGGGGCCTCGCTGGTGACGTTCCGGCTGCTGCGCGAGCGGGCGCAGCCCAATCCCCGGGCGCTGCAGCAGGGCGGCCTGCGGGCGTCGCTGCAGCAGCTGCAGCGCACCTTTGCCGAGGCCCGCCGCTACCGCGACTTCATGTGGCTGCTGGCATGCGCGGTGTTCTACCAGGGCGGCGTCGCCGTCGCGATCACGCTGGCCGCCATCTATGCCGAAAGCGTGATCGGGTTCCAGCCGCAGGAAACGATGGTGCTGATCTTCGTGCTGAACCTGGCGGCCGCGGCCGGCGCCTTCGCCTGGGGCTACCTGCAGGACCACATCGGCCACAAGCTCGCGCTCGGCAGCACGCTGGTGGGCTGGGTCGCCACCTGCATCATCGCCGCGCTGTCGGCGACCAAGGGCCAGTTCTGGTGGGCCGCCGCGATCGCGGGGCTGTGCATGGGTTCCAGCCAGTCGGCCGGCCGCGCGATGGCCGGCATGTTCGCGCCGCCGCGGCAGCTGGCCGAGTTCTACGGGCTGTGGACCTTCGCGGTGCGGCTGTCCAGCATCGTGGGCCCGCTCACGTACGGCGCGATCACCTGGGCCACCGGGGGCAACCAGCGCATGGCCATCATGTCGACGGCGCTGATGTTCGTCGCCGGGCTGGTGCTGCTGACGAGGATCGACGTGCCGCGCGGCCGCGCGGCGGCCTTGGCCGCGTAGGGCGCGGTGAGCGCGCGGGCGAACCGCGGCATCCGGGCCGCGGAGCCTGCCTGACCTACAGGGACAGCCAGCGCGATGCGGCGGCCTGCAGCGCCGTGGGATCTCCGGTCGTATGGAACTTCACGGTGCCGTGCCCGGAGGGATTCAGCAGCCCCTGCGCCTGCAGCAGCCTGCGCGTCTGGCGCGCCACCGGCTGCCCCGTCTCCACCAGCTGCACGTGCGGCCCCAGCAGGTCGCGCAACACGTCGGCGGCGAAGGGATAGTGCGTGCACCCGAGCACCAGGGTGTCGATCTCGCCGGGGCCGGTGCCGAAGCAGCAGGCTTCGCGCGTGTAGCGGCGGCACAGCTCGCGCACCAGCGGCTGGTCGTCGTTCTCGATCGCCGCGGCCAGCCCGTCGCAGGGGACCAGCACGAACTCCGCCTGGTCCTTCAGCGATTCCTGCAGCGCCTTGAACTTCGCGCTGGACAGGGTGCCGCGCGTGGCGAGCACCGCGACGTGGCGGGTCTTCGTGAGGGCCGCGGCCGGCTTGAGCGCCGGCTCGACGCCCACGACGGGCAGCGCGATGTGCTTCGCCCGCACCAGGTGCACGGCCGCGGCAGTGGCCGTGTTGCAGGCGATCACCAGCGCCTTGATGCGGTGCTGCTCCAGCAGCTCGACGGCGATGGCCAGCGAGCGCCGCGAGACGAATTCCTCGCCCTTTTCGCCGTAGGGCGCGTGACCCGCGTCGGAGAAATAGACGAAGTCTTCCCGGGGGAGTTCGGCGCGCAGGGCCCGCAGGATGCTGAGCCCGCCGACGCCGCTGTCGAAGACACCGATGGGGCGGTCGGCCGCCACGGGCGGCAAAACCTTCTCGGAAGGACGGTCCATGCCCTGACTCTACCGGGCCGCCGGCAGCCCCGCGCCGGACAAGTTCAGCCGGCCGCGACAGGAATGTTCTTGAACTCGCCGGTGGCGATCTTCCTGCTCCATTCCGCCGGGCCGGTCGTGTGGACGCTGGTGCCGCTGGAGTCCACCGCCACGGTGACCGGCATGTCGACCACGTCGAACTCGTAGATGGCTTCCATGCCCAGGTCCTCGAAGCCCAGCACCCTGGACTTGCGGATCGCCTTGGACACCAGGTAGGCCGCGCCGCCCACGGCCATCAGGTAGGCCGCCTTGTGCTTCCTGATGGACTCGATCGCCTCCGGCCCGCGCTCGGACTTGCCGATCATGCCGATCAGGCCGGTCTGCGCCAGCATCATCTCGGTGAACTTGTCCATGCGGGTGGAGGTGGTCGGGCCGGCCGGGCCCACGACCTCGTCGCGCACCGGATCGACCGGGCCCACGTAGTAGATGACGCGGTTGGTGAAGTCCACCGGCAGCTTCTCGCCCCTGGCCAGCATGTCCTGGATGCGCTTGTGCGCGGCATCGCGGCCGGTGAGCATCCTGCCGTTCAGCAGCAGCGTCTGGCCGGCCTTCCAGGTGGCGATCTCTTCCTTCGTCAGGGTGTTCAGGTCCACCCGCTTGCTCTTCTGGGTATCGGGCGCCCAGTCGATCCTGGGCCAGAGGTCCAGGCTGGGCGGGTCGATGTAGGCCGGGCCGGAGCCGTCCAGTTCGAAGTGCGCGTGGCGCGTGGCGGCGCAGTTCGGGATCATGGCCACCGGCTTGCCGGCGGCGTGGCAGGGGAACATCCTGATCTTGATGTCCAGCACGGTGGTCAGGCCGCCCAGGCCCTGCGCGCCTATGCCCAGCGCGTTGACCTTCTCGAACAGCTCCAGCCGCATCTCCTCCAGCTTCGACAGCTTCTCGCCGCGGCCGGCCTTGGCCTGCAGCTCGTACATGTCGATGTCTTCCATCAGCGCTTCCTTGGCCAGCAGCACCGCCTTTTCCGCGGTGCCGCCGATGCCGATGCCCAGCATGCCGGGGGGGCACCAGCCCGCGCCCATGGTCGGCACCGTCTTGAGCACCCAGTCGACGATGGAGTCGCTCGGGTTGAGCATGACCATCTTGCTCTTGTTCTCGCTGCCGCCGCCCTTGGCGGCGACGGTCACGTCCACCTTGCTGCCGGGAACGAGCTCGACGTTCACCACGGCCGGCGTGTTGTCCCTGGTGTTCTTGCGCTCGAACTGCGGGTCGGCGACCACCGAAGCGCGCAGCGTGTTGTCGGGATGCAGGTAGCCGCGGCGCACGCCTTCGTTGACCGCGTCCTCCAGGCTGCCGCTGAAGCCCTCGAGCCGGCAGTCCATGCCGATCTTGAGGAACACGTTGACGATGCCGGTGTCCTGGCAGATCGGGCGGTGGCCCGTCGCGCTCATCTTGCTGTTGGTGAGGATCTGCGCGATGGCGTCCTTCGCGGCCGGGCTCTGCTCCCGCTCGTAGGCGCGCGCCAGGTGCGCGATGTAGTCGGCGGGGTGGTAGTACGAGATGTACTGCAGCGCGGCGGCGATCGATTCGATCAGGTCGGCTGCCTTGATGGTCGTCGGCATGGTCTTGCTGGCTGGGGGATGGAGGGGCTGGTCCCGATTATCCCAAACGCTGCTGAGCACCTTCTTACACGCCGGCCGGCGATGCCCGGGCGGCTGCGATGCCTCAGCTCAAGCTGCGTTCGGAAGAGGGCCGCACCTGCCGGTAGGTGTTGCGGCTGAGCCGCTCCGCGGTGGCAAGTGCGCGGTCCACCGCTGCCATGGCGGCCTGGTGGCATGCGTTCGCCGTCTCCCGCAGCACGCGAGCCTTGCATTGCAGCTCCGCGGCCGGCTCGGCGACGCTGCCCATCAGGTAGTCCACCAGGGCGCGATGCAGCGCGATCTCCGCGTTGCGTGCCCGCGACTCCGCAAGCTTCCAGCGCTCGATCAGTTCACAGGCGGTGGGTCCCGTCGCCATGCTTGAATGATCGCACGACGGCGCGTAGGATGGGTGCTTCTTCTGAGCGACTTCCTCTCGTGCCTCTAAGTCGCATGGCCTCGTAGCCGCATCAGTCCTGCCAGTGCACCTTCCCCGGGGGTGCACGCATGCGCTACCAGACGTCCATTTTTTCCGCGTGGCAGGAGGCCGAGCGGCTTGCCGGCGACGCCGAGCACAAGCTCTTCGCCAAGGTCTGCGACCCGGACTGTTCCGCCCTTCCCAGCCAGGAGGAACTGGCGCATGCGCGCGAACTGCGCCTGCAGGCGACCCTGCTGATGAAACAGATGCTCCAGGAGATGCAGGAACTGGCTGAGTTGCTGAAATGCAGCAGGGAGAACCCCGGTGCGCCGCTCACCGTGGTGGGCTTCCGCACCGGCCAGCTCGACCGGGA
>DASWUI010000015.1:0-2494 GCA_036401715.1 Ramlibacter sp.
ACGAGACCATCGGCGGCGTGGAGTTCTTCGAAACCCCGCAGACGCAGGTCCCGCTGGTGGCCGACATGTCGTCGCACTTCCTGTCGCGGCCGATCGACGTCTCGAAGTACGGGCTGATCTACGCCGGCGCGCAGAAGAACATCGGCCCCTCGGGCCTCACGATCGTGATCGTGCGCGAGGACCTGCTGGGCCACGCGCTGCCCATCACGCCCTCCGCCTTCAACTACAAGGTGCAGGCCGAAGCGGACTCCATGTACAACACGCCGCCCACGTACGCGATCTACATCGCGGGACTGGTGCTCAAGCACGTGAAGAAGCTCGGTGGCATGAAGGCCGTGGCGCAGCAGAACGAGGAGAAGGCGGCCATCCTGTACGACTTCCTCGATGCCACCTCCTTCTACCGCAACCCGGTCGCCAGGGAAGACCGCTCGCGCATGAACGTGCCTTTCTGGCTGAAGGACGATGCGCTCAACGAGCCTTTCCTCCGCGGCGCGCAGGAGCGCGGCATGATCCAGCTGAAGGGCCACCGGTCGGTCGGCGGCATGCGCGCCTCGATCTACAACGCCATGCCGATCGAAGGCGTGAAGGCCCTGGTGCAGTACATGAAGGATTTCGAGCGCCAACATGGCTGAGCGTCCGTCTTTCGGGGTGCTGGTCCTCAACCAGATCTCGAAGGCTGGCCTCGAGCGGCTGCCTGCCGGCCGCTACCGCGCGGGCAAGGACATCGCCGAACCCGATGCGATCCTGGTCCGTTCGGCGGACATGCATGCGATGCACATCCCGGCGAGCGTGCACGCGGTGGCGCGGGCCGGTGCCGGCACCAACAACATCCCGGTGGCCGCCCTCAGTGCACGGGGCATCCCGGTATTCACCGCGCCGGGCGGCAACGCCAACGCGGTGAAGGAGCTGGTGCTCGCGGGGATGCTGATGGCCGCGCGCAACCTGCCCGCCGCGCAGCGCTTCGTCGAGGACCTGGACCCCGCGCAGCCCGGGCTGGACCAGGCCATCGAGGAAGGCAAGAAGTCCTTCGCCGGTTTCGAGCTGTCCGGGCACACCCTGGGCGTGATCGGCCTGGGCAAGGTGGGTGCGCTGGTGGCCGATGCCGCCATCAAGCTGGGCATGCAGGTCATGGGCTACGACCCGGAGATCACGGTCGACGCCGCCTGGAGCCTGCCCTCCCAGGTGCGGCGCGCCGCCAGCGTGGAGGACGTGCTGAAGAACGCGCAGATCGTCTCGCTGCACGTGCCGCTGCTGAAGGCGACGCGCCACCTGGTCAACGCCGCCAACCTGCGCCTGATGCGCGGCGACGCCATCTTGCTGAACTTCTCGCGCGAAGGCGTGGTCGACGACGCGGCCATGGTGGCGGCGCTGGACGCGCGCCAGCTGGGCTGCTATGTCTGCGACTTTCCCAACGCGACGATCCTGCGCCACCCGCGCGTGATCGCGCTGCCGCACCTGGGCGCCTCCACGCGCGAAGCGGAGGAGAACTGCGCCGTGATGGTCGCGGAGCAGCTGCGCGACTTCCTGGAGCACGGCAACATCCGCAACGCCGTCAACTTCCCGGACGTGCACATGGGCCGCGGCACGGCCTGGCGGGTCGCCATCGCGAATGCCAACGTGCCGAACATGCTGGGGCAGATCTCCACCACCATGGCGCAAGCGGGCCTGAACATCCACAACATGGTCAACAAGTCGCGCGGGGACATGGCCTATACGCTGGTGGACGTGGACAGCGCGGTGGCGCAGCCGGTGCTGGCGGCACTGGCGGCCATCGAAGGCGTGCTGGCGGTCCGTTACCTGCCGGCGGACTCCTAGCGCCCCCTCGCGCCCTGCGGCTGGCGTCTGGCGGCACAATGACGCAAAGCAACAACGAGAGGTCGCGAGAATGACGAACGCCTTTTCCCACACCCTCCAGGGCTTCAAGGCCGGCATCGGCCGGTCCGGCCAGTTCTACTCCCTGCCGGAGCTCGCCAAGCAGTACCCCAACATCCGCCGGCTGCCGATCTCCATGCGCATCGTGCTGGAGTCGGTGCTGCGCAACTGCGACGGCCGCAAGGTCACGGCCGAGCACGTGGAGCAGGTCGCCAACTGGCAGCCCACGGCCGAGCGCACCGACGAGATCCCCTTCACCGTCGCCCGGGTGGTGCTGCAGGACTTCACCGGCGTGCCGCTGCTGGCCGACCTGGCTGCCATGCGCAGCGCCGCGCAGCGGCTGGGCAAGGACGTCGGCCGCATCGAGCCCCTGGTCCCGGTGGACCTGGTGGTGGACCACTCGATCATGGTGGACCACTACGGCAGCAGGGACGCGATCGACCTCAACATGAAACTGGAGTTCCAGCGCAACCGCGAGCGGTACCAGTTCATGAAGTGGGGCATGCAGGCCTTCGACACCTTCGGCGTGGTGCCGCCCGGCTTCGGCATCGTGCACCAGGTGAACCTGGAGTACCTGGCGCGCGGCATCCACAAGCGCGAGGACGGCGTCTGCTACTTCGAC
>DASWUI010000016.1:0-2730 GCA_036401715.1 Ramlibacter sp.
TGGCGAGCCCGTGCGGCTCGACGATCAGGAACCAGACGATGAGGGCGCCGAAGATCATCAGCTCGGCGTGCGACACGCCGGCCGTGGAGATCGTGACGCCGAACAGCGCCGCGAACCAGGGCAGGAACTGGTTCAGGAAGATCGGCAGCACCACGATGAAGGCAGCGCCGAAGAAGCTGCCCATGATGGAGCCGAGGCCGCCGATGATCACCATGAACAGCAGGCGGAAGGACATGTCCACCGAGAACGCCGCCGGCTCCCAGGCCCCCAGGTACACGAAGGCCCAGAGCGCCCCGGCCACGCCGATGATGAAGGAGCTGACGGCGAAGGCGCTCAGCTTCGCGTACATCGGCCGGATGCCGATCACGGCCGCCGCCACGTCCATGTCGCGGATCGCCATCCACTCGCGGCCGATCGCGCTGCGCACCAGGTTCTTGGCCGCCAGCGCCATGACCGCCAGCACCAGCAGGCAGAACAGGTACTTGGACGTGGCGCTTTCGATCGGGACGCCGAAGACCTGGAGGTTGGACACCGAGACGGAGCCCGAGGGCGTGTCCATGGTGAACCACTTGACGCGCAGGAACATCCAGTCGGCGAAGAACTGGGCGGCCAGGGTCGCCACGGCCAGGTAGAGCCCGCGCACGCGCAGGCTGGGCAGGCCGAACAGGATGCCGAAGGCGGTGGCGCACAGGCCCCCGAGGATCAGCGCGGGAATCAGCGGCATGCCGGGGATGCGCACGAAGAAGTTGTAGGCCCCGTACGCGCCCACGGCCATGAAGGCGCCGGAGCCCAGCGAGATCTGGCCGCAGTAGCCCACCAGGATGTTCACGCCCAGCGCCGCCAGCGCCATGATCACGAAGGGGATCAGGATGGCCCGGAACATGTAGTCGCTGGCGATGGCGGGCACGAGGAAGAAGGCGACCAGCAGGATCGCCAGGACCGCCCAGCGGTCCTGCACGATCGGGAAGATCTGCGTGTCGCTGCGGTAGCTGGTCTTGAACTGGCCGTTTTCGCGGTAAAGCATCAGGGGCTCCGGGAGGGCATGCCATCGCGGCCTCGCGCCGCAATCCATGGATCCCGGGTCGAGCCCGGGATGACGAGGTCGAGGTTCATACGCGGTCGATGATCTTTTCGCCGAAGAGGCCCTGCGGCCGCACCAGCAGGAACGCGAGCGCCAGCACGTAGGCGAACCAGATCTCGATGCCGCCGCCGACCATGGGTCCGAGGTAGACCTCCGACATCTTCTCGCCCACGCCGATGATCAGCCCGCCGATGATGGCGCCCGGCACCGAGGTGAGGCCGCCCAGGATCACCACCGGCAGCGCGCGCAGCGCCACCGTGGACAGCGAGAACTGCACGCCCAGCTTGCTGCCCCAGATCATCCCTGCGACCAGCGCCACCACGCCGGCGACGCACCACACCACGACCCACCTGCGATTGAGCGGGATGCCGATGGACTGCGCCGCCTGGTGGTCGTCGGCGACCGCGCGCAGGGCGCGGCCGGTGGAGGTCTTCTGGAAGAACACCGACAGCAGGGCCACGAGCGCGGCGGCGATGATGGCCGCGACCAGGTCTTCCTTGTTGATCAGGATCCCGCCCTGGAAGGTGGACTCGAAGGCGATCACCGGGTCCTTGGGCATGCCCACGTCGATCTTGTAGATGTTGCTGCCGAAGATCGTCTGGCCCACGCCTTCCAGGAAGTAGGTGATGCCCAGCGTGGCCATCAGCAGCGTCGCGCCTTCCTGGTTCACCAGGTGGCGCAGCACCAGCCGCTCCACCAGCCAGGCCACCACGAACATGATCAGGCCGGCGATCAGGAAGGCCGCGCCGTTGGCGAAGAACGGGTTGGAGATGCCGGTCCAGGCCGGGATCCATTCCGCGAAGCGCGCCATCGCCAGCGCCGCGAACAGCACCATGGCGCCCTGCGCGAAGTTGAAGACGCCCGAGGCCTTGAAGATCAGCACGAAGCCGAGCGCCACGAGGGAGTAGAGCATGCCGGCCATCAGGCCGCCGAGCAGGATTTCGAGGAAGAAGCCCATGGTGTCAGTCCTTGTGATTGCGGGTCGAGCCCGCAACGACATGCTCGTGGTTCCTGTTCATTGCGAAATTCAATGCGAAGTCCCCAGGTAGGCGCGGATCACTTCGGGGTTGTTGCGCACCTCGTCCGGCGAGCCGTCGCCGATCTTCTTGCCGTAGTCGAGCACCACGACGCGGTCGGAGATGTCCATCACCACGCCCATGTCGTGCTCGATCAGGACCACCGTGGTGCCGAACTCGTCGTTCACGTCGAGGATGAAGCGGCACATGTCCTGCTTCTCCTCCAGGTTCATGCCGGCCATGGGTTCGTCGAGCAGCAGCACCTGCGGCTCCATCGCCAGGGCGCGCCCGAGGTCCACGCGCTTCTGCAGGCCGTAGGGCAGCTGGCCTACCGGCGTCTTGCGGTAGGCCTGGATTTCCAGGAAGTCGATGATCCGCTCGACGTATTCGCGGTGCTGGATCTCCTCGCGCTCCGCCGGCCCGATGCGCAGCGCCTGCAGGAACAGGTTGCTCTTGATGCGCAGGTTGCGGCCGGTCATGATGTTGTCCAGCACGCTCATGCCCTTGAACAGGGCCAGGTTCTGGAAGGTGCGGCCGATGCCCATCTCCGCCACCTGGCGGCTGTTCATGTGGCTGAAGCTCCGGCCGCGGAAGGTGATGCTGCCCTGCTGCGGCGTGTAGACGCCGTTGATG
>DASWUI010000017.1:0-5346 GCA_036401715.1 Ramlibacter sp.
TTCGCGGCTCCCGCCCAGGGGACCGAAGGCGACAGCGGCAGCTCCGCATCCAAGCCCAAGCCGCGGGTGAACGCGCGCGCGAAAGCCGCGACGCAGCGCCGCGGCCCGCCCTACGCGGAACGCGAGGACGCGATGCAGTTCGCGGAAGACCTTGCCGCCCGCCGCGACCTCGATCCGGCCTGGGTCCGCCGCGTCGTCGGCCAGGCGCAGAACCTGGCCGTGGTCACGCGCCTGATGCAGCCGCCGCCGGCCACCCAGCCGAAGAACTGGAAGCTGTATCGCAGCCGCTTCATCGACGCCACGCGCATCGCCGCGGGCGTGCGCTTCTGGAACGAGAACCGCGCCACGCTCGCCCGGGCCGAGCAGGAGTTCGGGGTGCCGGCGGAGATGATCGTCGGCATCGTCGGGGTGGAAACCATCTACGGCCAGCAGATGGGCGACTTCCGCGTGCTCGACGCGCTGGCGACGCTGTCCTTCGATTTCCCCGCCAGCCATCCGCGGGCCGCCGAGCGCACCCAGTACTTCCGCAAGGAGCTGGAGCAGTTCATCGCCTTGCACCAGGCCGAGCGGACCAGCCCGTTCCGGCCGCGGGGCAGCTATGCCGGCGCCTGGGGCATGCCGCAGTTCATGCCCAGCAGCCTGGCGCGCTGGGGCGTGGACTACGACGGCGACAAGAAGGTCGACCTGGCCAACAGCACCGAGGACGTGATCGGCTCGGTGGCCAACTACTTCAAGGGCTACGGCTGGCAAACGGGCATGCCCACGCACTACCCGGTGCGCTTCGACCCCGCCAAGCTCGACCTCGACGCGCTCATGGCGCCGGACATCCTGCCCACCTTCACGGCCGCGCGCTTCCAGGAAAAGGGCGCCATCCTCGAAGGGGCGGCACTGGAGCACAAGGGCCCCCTGGCGCTGGTCGAACTGCAGAACGGCGGGGAGCCGCCGACGTACGTCGCCGGCACGGAGAACTTCTACGTGATCACGCGCTACAACTGGTCCAGCTATTACGCGATGGCCGTCATCGAGCTCGGGCGCGAGGTCAGGGAGGCGCTGGGACGGCAGACCGCGCGCAACCCGTGAGCGCCGCGGGCCCGGTGAGCGGCCCGGCCTGGCGGAGGCTGTGGACCGAACTGGGCGCGCACACGATCGACGGCGGGCTGTTCAACCAGCTGGTGGGCGCATACAGCCAGGCGCACCGCCACTACCACACGCTGCAGCACCTGCGCGAATGCCTGGTGCACTGCGAGGCGGCGGCATCGCTCGCCCAGCGTCCCGCGGAAGTCGAGCTCGCGCTGTGGTTCCACGATGCCGTGTACGAGCCGCAGCGCCCCGACAACGAGGAGCGCAGCGCCGAGTGGGCCTGGCGCAGCATCCTGGCGGCGGGGTGCGGCGAGGAGGTCGCGCAGCGCGTGCAGGCCCTGGTGCTCGCCACGCACGGGCACGAAGCGCCGGCGCACGAGCCCGACACGCGGCTGCTGGTGGACATCGACCTCGCGATCCTCGGCGCGGCGCCCCCGCGCTTCGCGGAGTACGGCCGGCAGATCCGCGCGGAGTACGCGCACCTGGACGACGCGAGCTACCGCGCAGGCCGCTCGGGCGTGCTGTCCGCCTTCCTCGCGCGCCCGCGCATCTACGCCACGGCCGCCTTCCACGACGCGCTGGAGCACCGCGCCCGCGAGAACCTGGCCGGCGAGCTCGCGGCGCTCGCCGCCTGAGGCCACGGCCCCGTTGCCCGCGCGCGGCAGTCCGCGCCGGCGAAGTTACTTGCGTAACAGCCCCCCTCGCGCCGGAATAAGCGTGACATCCGCACCACCCGCAGGGTGCATGCTCTGGCAAATTCCTGCCCTCCATGAACTTCGATGTCGCCATCGATGCCACGGCGCACTTCGTGCGCGTGACGGTGAGCGGCCGGCCCGAGATCGGCGAGCTGCTGTCGATGATCCACCTGCTGGGCGTGGAGAGCGAGACCTGGGATGAGCACCGCGTGCTGGTGGACCTGCGCGGCGTGCAGACGCCGTTCAGCCGGCCGGAGCAGTTCCGCATCGGCGAGGAGGCGGCGGCGAGCCTGTCGCACATGGAGCGCATCGCCTCGCTGGTCCCGCCCGAACGCATCACGCGCGTGAGCGAGAAGGCCGCCCGGCGCAACGGCACCAACGTGCGGGTGTTCGACGACGAGCGCGAGGCGATCGCCTGGCTGGTGCGCGCCTGAGCCGGCGCGCGGCGGATCAGGCGGGCGATGGGGTAACGGGGGGGAGTCCTCGCGCTCCAGCAGCCAGCGCCGGTCGGGATGGAGCGGCAGCCGCAGGCCCAGGGGAGTGGCGCGCTTGCCCCCTGCGCGAGCGAGCCCGACCCGGGTCCGCGGGGTCGCCCGCTGCCATCAGGCGGGGATCAGGAAGTCGCGGCTGATGCGCGCGCCCAGGTCGTTCACGCGGTCCAGGAACTGCGTGAGGAAGGCATGCAGCCCGTTGGCGAGGATCTCCTCGATGTCGCCGTACTGCAGTTCGGCGCGCAGGCGGCCGGCGCGGCGCTGCGTCTCGGCCGACTGGTCGTTGCCGACCATCGCCAGGTTGCTCACCACCTCGTTGAGGCTGGCGTGCAGCGAACGGGGCATGTCCGCGCGCAGGATCAGCAGGTCCGCCACGCGCTCGGGCTTGATCACGTCGCGGTACACCTTGCGGTAGATCTCGAAGCCCGAGACGCTGCGCAGGATCGCGCTCCAGTGGTAGAAGTCGTACTCCTGGTCCTTGGCGCTGGCGGCGCCGAAGAAGTCGCTCTGCACCGCGTGGAACTTGACGTCGACCAGCCGCGCCGTGTTGTCCGCCCGCTCCAGGAAGGTGCCCAGGCGCATGAAGTGCAGGGCCTCGTCCATCAGCATGGTGCCCACGGTCACGCCGCGCGACAGGTGCGAGCGGAACTTGACCCATTCGAAGAACTGGCCGGGGTCGCGCTCGAACTCGCCGGCCCGCAGCATGCGGTTGACCTCCAGCCAGGTCTGGTTCTGCGTCTCCCACACCTCGGTGGTGAGCGTGCCGCGCACCGCCCGCGCGTTCTCGCGGGCCGCCCGCAGGCAGGACAGGATGGACGACGGGTTGGTCTCGTCCTTCACCATGAACTGCATCACCCGCTGCGGCAGGACGTCGCCGTGCTTGGCCTGGTAGGCGGGCATCAGCTCGCTGATCGACAGCATGCCCTGCCACCCGACCTTGGACACCGCCGCCGACTGGGGCAGCAGCGAGGTCTGGTAGTTCACGTCGAGCATGCGCGCGGTGTTCTCCGCCCGCTCGGTATAGCGCGCCATCCAGAAGAGGTGGTCTGCGGTCCGTGACAGCATTTCAGGCATCCAGTTCGCGTGCCGCCGCGGAACCGGCCTTGCCGGGCCGCTGGTGGCGCCCCCTCGAGGGGGAGGCGCCGTGGGCGCTTCGGGGGTGGGTCATACTTCCAGGATCCAGGTGTCCTTGGTGCCGCCGCCCTGGGAGGAGTTGACCACCAGCGATCCTTCCTTGAGCGCGACCCGGGTGAGGCCGCCCGGCACCATCTGCACTTCCTTGCCCGAAAGCACGAAGGGGCGCAGGTCGATGTGGCGCGGCGCGATGCCCTTTTCCACGAAGGTGGGGCAGCTGGAAAGCGAGAGCGTGGGCTGCGCGATGTAGCCCTCCGGCCTGGCCTCCAGCGCCTTGCGGAACTGCTCGATCTCCTCGCGCGTGGAGGCCGGGCCGACCAGCATGCCGTAGCCGCCCGCGCCGTGCACCTCCTTGACCACCAGGTCCTTCAGGTTCGCCAGGACGTACTTCAGGTCCTCGGGGTTGCGGCACTGGTAGGTGGGCACGTTGGACAGGATCGGCTTCTCGCCCAGGTAGAACTCGATCATCTTGGGCACGTAGGGGTAGACCGACTTGTCGTCGGCCACGCCGGTCCCGATCGCATTGCACAGCGTCACGTTGCCCGCGCGGTAGACGTTCAGCAGGCCCGCGCAGCCCAGCGTCGAATTCGGCCGGAAGGCCAGAGGGTCCAGGAAGTCGTCGTCCACGCGCCGGTAGATCACGTCCACGCGCTTCGGCCCGCGCGTCGTGCGCATGTAGACGAAGCTGTCGCGCACGAACAGGTCCTGCCCCTCGACCAGCTCCACGCCCATCTGCTGCGCGAGGAAGGCATGCTCGAAGTAGGCGCTGTTGTACATGCCCGGCGTGAGCACCACGACGGTCGGGTCGTCGGTGGTGGACGGCGCGGAGGCGCGCAGCGTCTCCAGCAGCAGGTCCGGGTAGTGCATCACCGGCGCGACCTGGTAGGCGCTGAACAGGTCCGGGAAGAGCCGCATCATCATCTTGCGGTCCTCCAGCATGTAGCTCACGCCGCTGGGCACGCGCAGGTTGTCCTCCAGCACGTAGTACTCGGCTTCGCCGCTCGCGTTGGGCGCCCGCACGATGTCGACGCCGGCAATGTGCGAATAGATGTTGTTCGGCACGTTCACGCCCACCATCTCCTGGCGGAACTGCGCGTTGCCGGTGATCTGCGCCAGCGGCACCAGCCCGGCCCGGACGATCTCCTGCTCGTGGTAGATGTCGTGGATGAAGCGGTTCAGGGCCGTGACGCGCTGCACCAGCCCCTTTTCCATCCGGCGCCACTCGGCCGCGGGGATGATGCGCGGGATCAGGTCGAAGGGAATCAGGCGCTCGGTGCCCGAGCCGTCCTCGTCCTTGGCGCCGTAGACCGCGAAGGTGATGCCCACGCGGCGGAAGATCATCTCGGCTTCCTCGCGGCGCGCGCGCAGCATGTCCTGCGACTGCCGGCCCAGCCACTCGGCGTAGGTGCGGTAATGGTCGCGCACGCCCTGCACCTGCACCTGCGACATCCCTCCCATCGACTGGGCCTGCAACTGCACCGGTCCGTTGCCGGGCAGCTGGGCGAACATCTCGTCGAATTTCTGCATGTTTGTGCGCCTTCTCGACGACAGGATAGCAATTTCCCGGCCACGGCAGGGCCGGCCGCCGAGCCCGCTATGCACCATCCCTGTCAGCGCGCGCCGCATCATGGTGCCAGTAGCGCGGGAAGGCCTGGCGCTCGCAGCGCACCGCCGCCGGCGCCTGCGAGCGCCAGGTGAACGCACCGCAGCGGGGCGAAGCCGACAGTGCGATGCCGCGCGCCGCATAGCGCTGCACCACTTCGGGCGCCGGATGCCCGAAGCGGTTGCGGTAGCCCGCCTGCGCCACCGCGACGGCGGGGCGCACGGCATCGAGGAAGGCGTCGCTGGACGAGGTCCTGCTGCCATGGTGGGGCACCAGCAGCAGTTCGGCGCGCAGCGACTGCGGGCCGGCGGCGAGCAGCGCTTCCTGCGGACGCTCGATGTCG
>DASWUI010000018.1:0-2711 GCA_036401715.1 Ramlibacter sp.
CAGCCCCTGCGCCATGGCACCCGCCAGCCCCAGCAGCGCGCCCGCCGCCCAGGCGCCCACGGTGCGCGGCAGGCGGATCTCCCACAGGATCGTCAGGCCGGCACCGGTCTCGTCCAGCAGCGGCTCCCAGCCCATGCTGCCCACGGCGATGCCCAGCGCCAGCAGCCCGGCGCTGGCCGCGAGCAGCCAGGCGGCGATGGCAACCGGCGCGCGCGCGGCAACGATCACCGGGCCGCGCTCCCGGCCTTGTCGCGCAGGCACCGCACCATCAGCCGCGCGGCGTCCGCCATCCCGGGGCCGGCGCGCACCAGCACGTCGCGCTCCTCGTCGGTGAAGGCGCACACGCGGCCTGCGCGCACGGCGCGCAGCCGGTGCCAGCCCGGGCGTGTCTCGATGCGCCCCGCGGGCTCGTCGTGGGCCAGCATGATCAGGTCGGGATCGGCGCGGACGATGAACTCGGGGTTGAGCTGGGGAAAGGGGCCGAGCGCGCCGGGAACGATGTTGCGCGCGCCGATGCGCGCGAGCAGTTCACCGACGAAGGAGGATTCGCTCGCCGCATAAGGCGCGGTGCTCACCTCGAAGTAGACACGCAGGCCGCGCAGCGGCACGGGCAGCTCGCGCGCGGCCTGCGCGATCCCCCGCTCCGTTTCGCGCCAGACCTGCTCGCCGTCCTTCGCGGCCAGCACCGGGCCCAGCAGCTCGAGCACGCGCCGGACGTCGGCGAATGTGCGCGGCTCCACCGCCAGCACCTTCAGGCCCAGCGACTGCAGGCGGTCCAGGGCGCGCGAGGACGTCGGCGCCAGCACCAGGTCGGGCCTGAGCCCGAAGATGGTCTCCACCCGCGCGTCTTCCATGCCGCCCACGTGCGGCAGGCTGCGGACCTGCGCGGGATGGTTGGAATAGTCGTCCACCGCCACCAGGCGCCCGCAGGCCCCCAGCGCGCAGGCGATCTCCGTCAGCGAGGGCATCAGCGAGACGATGCGCTGCGGCGGCCGGTCGAAGCGCACGGACTTGCCGAGGTCGTCGGTGACGGTGATCGCGTGCACCGGCAGCGCGCACGCGAGCAGGAGGAGCACGAACCACCTACGCATGCGACTCGCTCCACGCCAGCACGATCCGGTGCAGCTGCTCCACGCCGTCGGTGAGGGCCGCGGGCCCGGGCTGCAGGATGTCCGCCGACTTGATCTCGAACAGCTGCCGGTCGCGCACCGCCTTCACCTCCTGCCAGCCGGCGCGGGCGGCCACCTTCTCCGGGCGGAACTTCTTGCCGCACCAGGAGCCGATGACGATGTCGGGGTCGCGCCGCACGATCTCGCCCGCATCGGCAATGATGCGGTCCTTGCCCAGGGGCTGGCGCGCCAGTTCGGGGAACACGTCGTCGCCGCCGGCGATGCCCAGCAGCTCGGACACCCAGCGGATGCCGCTGATGTGCGGCTCGTCCCATTCCTCGAAGAACACGCGCGGCCGCCGCGGCAGCGCGCGGCCCGCCGCCTCGATGGCGAGCAGCCGCGCGCGCATGCCCTCCAGCAGGCGCAGCCCGTCGTCGCCTCGGCCGACCATGGCCGCCACCTGGTACAGCATCGAGAAGATCTCCTCGACGCTGCGCTGGTTGAAGATGGTGACCTGCACGCCGCGCTTGACGAGCTCGGACGCGATGTCCGCCTGCAGGTCGGAGAAGCCGAACACGCAGTCCGGCTCCAGCGCCAGGATCCTGTCGATCTTCGCGCTGAGGAAGGCGCTGACCTTCGGCTTCTCCTCGCGGGCGCGGCGGGGCCGCACGGTGTAGCCGGAGATGCCGACGATGCGCGCCTCCTCGCCGAGCAGGTACAGCCACTCCGTCGTTTCCTCGGTGAGGCAGACGATGCGGCGGGGGCCGCGGGGAATGGCGATCACGGCGAAGACCTCAGAACTGCACCTTGGCGGTGGCGAAGAAAGTACGACCGGGCTCCGGGTACACGAACAGCGTGCCGCTGAAGGCCTGCACGAACGCCTGGCTGAAGTACTTGCGGTCGAACAGATTATTCACCGAGAGGGCGAGCTCGAGGTGCTTCCACTCGTAGGCGTAGCGCAGGTCGGCCACGGCGTACGACGGCAGCCGGCGCGTGTTGGCGAAGTCCGCATACTGCCGGCCCACCCACTGCACCCCGCCGCTGACGCGGTGCCGCGGCAGCGGCAGCCAGTCGGCGCGCAGCGCGACCGTCTGGCGCGGCACCAGCGAAACCTGGTTGCCGGCGAAGGGCCCGGAGCGGAACTTCGCTTGCCGCGCGATCGCGTTCACGCGCAGCGACAGCCGCTCGGCCACCTGCTGCGTCAGGTCCAGCTCGATGCCCTGGCGCCGCGTCGGGTCGAGGTTGAAGTTGGCGCCGAAGCCGAAGCTGCCCGGCGCTTCGAGGTCGAAGCCGATCTCGTTGGTCAGGGCGCTGCGGAACAGCCGCACCTCCAGCTTCTGCCGGGGTGCGGTCCGCCGCAGCCCGAGCTCCACGTCGCGCGAGACCTGCGGCTGCAGGATGGTGTCCGGCGTGGCCACGAAGCTGAACTCGTCGACCGCGGGCAGCCGGAAGCTGCGCCCCACGCGCCCGTAGGCGACCCACTGCGCCGACAGCGGGTGGCTGGCACCGAGCTCCCAGGCATGCTGCCGGTCCGCGACCGGCCCGTTGGCGGAGCTGTCCTCCTTGCGGATGCGCTCCGTGCGGAAGCCGGCGCCCAGGCGC
>DASWUI010000019.1:0-3893 GCA_036401715.1 Ramlibacter sp.
CTCCCCGAGCGCCTCCGCCTGACGGATCGTCAGCGTCGGCGCGTACTGGTCGAAGAACCGCTCGATGAGCAGGTCGTTTTCCAGCAGGCCGCGGCGGCAGCGCCACCTCAGCTTGCTGAGCCCGCGTTCATCGAGCAGAACGTCGTCCATTGTCGCTCCAGGTCAGACCGCGCGGCGGACCAGCAATTCCTTGATCTTGCCGATCGCCATGGTCGGGTTGAGGCCCTTGGGGCACACGTCCACGCAGTTCATGATGGTGTGGCAGCGGAACAGGCGGTAGGGATCTTCCAGGTTGTCCAGCCGCTCGGCCGTCGCCTGGTCGCGGCTGTCCGCGATGAAGCGGTAGGCCTGCAGCAGGCCGGCGGGGCCGACGAACTTGTCGGGGTTCCACCAGAAGCTGGGGCAGCTCGTGGAGCAGCTGGCGCACAGGATGCACTCGTACAGGCCATTGAGCTCCTCGCGCTCCTCGGGCGACTGCAGGCGCTCCTTCTCGGGCTTGATGCTGTCGTTGACGAGGTAGGGCTTGATCGAGTGGTACTGCTTGAAGAACTGGGTCATGTCCACGATCAGGTCGCGGATGACCGGCAGGCCGGGCAGCGGCTTCAGGACGATCGGGTCCTTCAGCGTGCGCAGGTTGGTCAGGCAGGCCAGCCCGTTCTTGCCGTTGATGTTCATCGCGTCCGAGCCGCAGACGCCTTCGCGGCAGGAGCGGCGGTAGGCGATGGTGGGGTCCATCGCCTTGAGCTTCATCAGGGCGTCGAGCAGCATGCGCTCGTTGCCCTCCAGCTCGATCTCCACCGTCTGCATGTACGGCTTGGCGTCCTTGTCCGGGTCGTAGCGGTAGATGTGGAACGTACGCTTTTGCATGGGGGTTTCCGTCTCTCTAATCTAGGCGCAGTGGCGGTCCGCAGGAGTACGTAATCAGAAGGTCCGCACCTTGGGCGGCACCGACTCCACGGACAGGGGCTTGAGCTTGACCGGCTTGTAGGCCAGGCGGCTGCCTTCGCTGTACCACAGCGAGTGCTTCATCCAGTTGGCGTCGTCGCGCCCCAGCGGCGCGACCGGGTCGTCCGCCGGACGCTCGTAGTCGCTCACGGTGTGGGCGCCGCGGCATTCCTTGCGGGCGGCGGCCGAGACGATCGTGGCCTGCGCGGCCTCGATCAGGTTCTCGACTTCCAGCGCCTCGATGCGCGCCGTGTTGAACACGCGCGACTTGTCCTTGAGCTCGATGGCGCCCACGCGCTCGCGGATCGCCGCGATCTGGCGCACGCCTTCGTCCATCGCCGCCTGCGTGCGGAACACGCCGGCGTGCTTCTGCATGGAAGCGCGGATGTCGTTGGCGACGTCCTGCGCGTATTCGCCGGAGCTGGTGTTGTCCAGCCGGTTGAGGCGCTCCAGCGAACGCTCGGCGGCGTCGGCGGGCAGCGGCTTGTGCGCCTTGGTCCGGCTGGCGAATTCGACGATGTGGTTGCCCGCCGCCTTGCCGAACACCAGCAGGTCCAGCAGCGAGTTGGTGCCCAGGCGGTTGGCGCCGTGCACCGAGACGCAGGAACACTCGCCCACCGCGTACAGGCCGTTGAGCGCCTCGTTGTCGTTGCCGCCCTTCTGCACCACGACCTGGCCGTTGATGTTGGTCGGGATGCCGCCCATCTGGTAGTGGATGGTGGGCACCACCGGGATCGGCTCGCGGGTGATGTCGACGTTGGCGAAGTTCACGCCGATCTCGTACACCGAGGGCAGGCGCTTGTGGATGGTGTCGGCGCCCAGGTGGTCGAGCTTGAGCAGCACGTAGTCCTTGTTGGGACCGCAGCCGCGCCCTTCCTTGATCTCCTGGTCCATCGAGCGCGACACGAAGTCGCGCGGCGCCAGGTCCTTCAGCGTGGGCGCGTAGCGCTCCATGAAGCGCTCGCCTTTGCTGTTGAGCAGGATCGCGCCTTCGCCGCGGCAGCCTTCGGTCAGCAGCACGCCCGCGCCGGCGACGCCGGTGGGGTGGAACTGCCAGAACTCCATGTCTTCCAGCGGGATGCCGGCGCGCGCCGCCATGCCGAGGCCGTCGCCGGTGTTGATGAAGGCATTGGTGGACGCCGCGTAGATGCGGCCCGCGCCGCCGGTGGCCAGCAGCACGGTCTTGGCGTGCAGCACGTGCAGGTCGCCGGTCTCCATCTCCAGCGCGGTCACGCCCACCACGTCGCCCTCGGCGTCGCGGATCAGGTCCAGCGCCATCCACTCCACGAAGAAGCTGGTGCGCGCCTTGACGTTCTGCTGGTACAGCGTGTGCAGCATCGCGTGGCCGGTGCGGTCGGCCGCGGCGCAGGCGCGCTGCACCGGCTTCTCGCCGTAGTTGGCCGTGTGGCCGCCGAAGGGACGCTGGTAGATCGTGCCGTCCGGGTTGCGGTCGAAGGGCATGCCGAAGTGCTCGAGCTCGTACACGACCTTGGGCGCCTCGCGGCACATGAACTCGATGGCGTCCTGGTCGCCGAGCCAGTCGGAGCCCTTGACGGTGTCGTAGAAGTGGTAGTGCCAGTTGTCCTCGGACATGTTGCCCAGCGAGGCGCCGATGCCGCCCTGCGCCGCCACCGTGTGCGAGCGGGTGGGGAACACCTTGGACAGCACGGCCACGTTCAGGCCGGCCAGGGACAGTTGCAGGGAGGCGCGCATGCCGGAGCCGCCGGCGCCCACGATGACGACGTCGAACTTGCGCGTCGTGACGTTGCTCTTGGTGTATGCCATGTGTTCCTCAAACCCTCCAGAGCGCCTGGATCGCCCAGCCGGCGCAGCCGAGCAGCCACACGATCACGAAGATCTGCAGCACCAGGCGGATGCCCACCGGCTTGACGTAGTCCATCAGCACGTCGCGCATGCCCACCCAAACGTGGTACAGCAGGGCGACGATGGTGGCGAAGGTCAGCGCCTTCATCCATTGCGGGTGGAAGATGCCGGCCCAGCTGTCGTAGCCGATCGGGCCGCGCGAGAAGATCACCTGCGCCAGCACGACCAGCGTGAACAGCGCCATCAGGACGGCGGTGACGCGCTGCGCGAGCCAGTCGCGCGTGCCGTAGTGGGCGCCGACGACGGTGCGCCGGGAGCCGTAGTTGACTGCCATGTTCTGGACTCCTCTGCTTCTTTGTCTTAATACAGGCCGAACAGCTTCGCGCCCAGGACCACTGTCAGCACCAGGCTGGCGGCCAGCGTGAACTTGGCGCTGGAGGCGCCGCGCTGCTTGCTCACGGCGGCATGGCTCACGTCCATCCACACGTGCCGGATGCCGGCGATGAAGTGGTGCAGGTAGGCCCAGATCAGCGCCAGCGCGACCAGCTTGAGGAGCACCCCGCCGGCGCCGGTGTTGAACGCGGCGCGGAAGCGCGCGAAGGAGATCTCGGAGGACACGGAGGTGTCGAACATCCAGATGATCAGGGGCATCAGCACGAACATCAGGACGCCGCTGATGCGGTGCAGGATGGAGACGATGCCCGCCGCCGGCAGGCGGTACTTGGGCAGGTCGGTGATGGCGTTGATGTTGCGGAATTCCGGCCGCTTGCGGGCGAGCTCTGTCATGGGGTTTCTTTCAGGAGGGCTGCGCTGGGGATTGGATGCGTCCTAGGGGACAACCCTAAATTCTATTTCAACGCAACAAGCTGACACCGGGGTTGCAAAAGCGCGCAGCGCCGGTACCGGCAAGCTTGCGCTAGCTCAACTCGTTGCGATAGTGGTGCGTGTCGGTGCGATAGAGGCCGCGGCGCAGCTCCATCGGCACGTCGTTGTAGGTGTACGAGAGGCGCTCCACCGAGAGCAGCGGCGCGCCCGCCTTCGTCGCCAGCAGCGCCGCCTGCGCCTCGTCGGCGGCCACGGCGCGGATCTTCTCCTCCGCGCGCACCATGCGCACGCCGAACGCG
>DASWUI010000020.1:0-2821 GCA_036401715.1 Ramlibacter sp.
GCGAGGAAGGCCGAGTGGCTGCCCACCGAGGACGACATCCGCTTCGTCAAGAGCCTGATGCAGCGCGTCACCGAGCCGGGGAAGATGGCCGCGTGGATCGCGCCGCCGGACCGCGGCATCAACGCGCAGCCCGTCGAGTACGAGTACGTGAAGCTCTGACGGTCAGCCCAGGAGCAGCGCGCCCTCGCGGTGCGTGCGGAACAGCGAGACCGCCTCCACCAGGCGCGTGGCCTGCCGGTTCAGGCTTTCCGCCGCGGCGGCCGCTTCCTCCACCAGCGAGGCGTTGCTTTGCGTGACGTGGTCGATCTGCGTGACGGCCTGGCTGACTTCGGAGATGCCCTTGTGCTGTTCGCTGGTCGCCGAGCTGATCTCCGACAGCAGGGAGGTGACCTGGTGCACCTGGTTGACCACCTGCGCCATGGCATTCCCTGCGTTCGCCGCTTCCCGCTCGCCGGCCGCCACCTGGCCGACGCTTTCCTCGATCAGCGCCTTGATTTCCTTGGCCGCGCCCGCGCTGCGCTGCGCCAGCGTGCGCACCTCGGTGGCCACCACCGCGAAACCGCGACCCTGCTCGCCCGCGCGCGCCGCTTCCACGGCCGCATTGAGCGCCAGGATGTTGGTCTGGAAGGCGATGCCGTCGATCACGCCGATGATGTCCGTGATGCGCCGGCTGGACGCGGTGATCCCCGCCATGGTGGAGACCAGCTTCTGCACCGCCTCGCCGCTGGTCGCCGCCGAACGGCTGGCCGTGGCGGCCATTTCGCTGGCCTGCCGCGTGGTGTCGGCGTTCGCGCGCACGGTGGCCGTGATCTGCTCCATCGACGCCGCGGTCTGCTGAAGGTTGCTCGCCTGTTCCTCCGTGCGCTGGCTCAGGTCCTGGTTGCCGGTGGCGATCTGGGTCGTGCCCGAGGCGATGTTCTCGGTCGCCTGCCGCACGGTGCCCACCAGCTGCAGCAGGCTCGTGTTCATCTGCGCCAGGGCCGCCAGCAGCTGCGCCGTCTCGTCGCTGCCCTGCACCTGGATCTGCGAGCTGAGGTCGCCGGTCGCCACGGTGCGCGCCACTTCCACCGCGCGCCGGATGCGGCCGACGATGCTGCGGCTCACCAGCCAGCTGGTCGCCAGCAGCACGGCCAGCGACAGGGCCAGCGCCACCGAGATCGACGCGCGGGCGGTGGCCGAGGCCTGGGCGCTCTCCGCCTGCGCCGTCCGGCTCCTCTGCTCGATCAGCGTGGTCAGGGCCTCCATCTCCTTTTCCAGGGCCTTGAAGGAAGCCGTGAAGGCCAGCAGCCTGTCACCCGAATTGCTGAAATCCTTCAGGGCGTCCGCCGCCAGGCCGCGGGCCTGCGCCAGGTACTGGTCCATGCGCGGACGCACGTTGGCGAGCGCCTGCCGCGTCGCCGCGTCCAGATCCATGCGATCGAGCTTCTGCAGGGACTCCACCAGCTCGCGGCTGTGTTCCTCCAGCTCCTTCTGGCTGGCCCTCGCGGCGTCCACCTCGCCCTTCTGTCCCGCGAGCAGCGCGCCGAAGACATCGGCGCGGACCGCATCGTGCGCCATGTCGGCATCCATCTGCAGCCGGATGGCTTCCTGCGCATCGAGCAGGTGTTCCGAGGTGGTGGTGAGCTGGCCGGCGGCCAGGTAGCCGGTGCCGCCCACGATCGCCAGGAAAGCGAGGGCGACCAGGCTCAGGCCGACCAGCTTGCGGCCAATGGTCCATTGGAAATTCACGACGTCCTCCCGTTTTGGTGTCTGCCCCGCCGTTGTAAGCAGGCGTAAGCGGAACGGACGCTATCACGGGGAGTTGATCCAGGACAAATAGTGCACCCCTAAATTGATGCAGCGGCGCAACGTTGGCCTCACGGCCCCCGGCGGGCGGCGCGGCCGGGGCGGCGCTTAGAATGGCGCCTCGCGTCGGAGCGTAGCGCAGTCTGGTAGCGCATCTGGTTTGGGACCAGAGGGTCGTAGGTTCGAATCCTATCGCTCCGACCAATCTTCCCTCTCACGGCCCGTCCGGTAGCGGCGCGATCTCCGCGTACACGCTCAGGAACTCGGCGCCGTGGCGGTCGCAGCCGCCGGAGACGTGGCCCAGGGGACGCCCCGCGAGCTCCTGCAGCACCGGCTCGAAATCCCGCTCCAGGCCGAAGTGCGAAGCCAGTTCGCGCAGCTCGCCCGCGACGTCGCCCACGCGCAGCCCCGACTTGTACAGGTTGATGTCGAAGGAATGGCGCGGATTGTCGGCTTCACTGGCCTCCAGGTAGAGGAACGGCGCCTGCGGGGCGCGCATGGCGGCCTGGCGCACGATCCGCCGCGCGAGCTCGAGCCCGGTCGCCTGCGCCTGCGCCGGGTAGCACCCGCCCATGCGCCGCAGGATGTCCTTCAGCCCGATCAGCGGGTGCACGAGATAACGGGCCTCCTCATGGTGGCCGGGCCGCGTGCTGCTCCACTTGGCGCCCAGGTGCAGCAGCTGCGGCGCGCGCTCGCCGCGGCGCACCGCCCGCCTCACCTCGTCCCAGAATTCCAGGTAGACCTTCAGCATTCGCGCGGCGCCGCTTTCCTCGCAGGCGAGGAATACGGCGTTGGCGCGGTCCCACTCGCCCGCGAGCAGGTCCTGCGCGGCCGGCGGCATGCCGAGTTCGCGCGCGAGCGACCACAGCTGCGGCGCCGCCAGCGCGGTGCGCGGGATGCCGAGGAGCAGCCGGTCGCGCAGCAGCCGGCCGGGGAGCATCTTGAACGACTGCTCGCGTCCGTGCGGCCAACCCGCGGTTTGCACGCGCTGCACCAGTTCCTGCCATGCCGTCAAGTCGTTGTGTCGGCCAGTCAT
>DASWUI010000021.1:0-3276 GCA_036401715.1 Ramlibacter sp.
CCGCGCCTGCCCGCTCGGCACCACGCGGTTGGCCAGCCCCATGCCCAGCGCTTCCGCCGCTTCCACCTTGCGGCCCGTGAGGATCAGGTCCATGGCATGGCCCATGCCGACCAGCCGCGGCAGGCGCACCGTGCCGCCGTCGATGAGGGGCACGCCGAAGCGCCGGCAGTAGACGCCGAAGTAGGCGTCTTCCTCCATCACCCGCAGGTCGCACCACAGGGCGAGCTCCATCCCGCCGGCGACGGCGGCGCCGCTCACGGCGGCGATGACCGGCTTGGAGAGCAGCAGGCGTGACGGCCCCATCGGCCCCGGGGCGCGCGCGTCCCGCGGCTCGAAGTCCAGGCCGGCCAGCACGCCGGCGCTCCCTGCCTCCCGCGCCATGCGCGCGCCGGACTGCAGGTCCCAGCCCGCGCAGAAATGCCCGTTCGCGCCGTGGAACACGGCCACCCGGGCGTCCTTGTCTTCATCGAAGCTGACGAAGGCCTCGTACAGGCGCCGCGCCGTTTCGCCGTCCACCGCGTTGCGTACCTGCGGCCGGTCCAGGGTCACGACGGTGACGGCGCCGAGCGTCTCGACGTGCACGGAGGAGTCCATCCGCCCATTACACACCCGGCCGCGCCGGTCCGCTGCGCGACAGCTCTACGGGGCAACCCTGTGACGCCCGCCGCCCGGGCGCCGCTATAACGGTCGCCACCATAAGAGGAAGGTTCGCGTGCAATTCCTGCAACTGGTGATCAGCGGCATCGCACAGGGATGCATCTACGGGCTGATCGCGTTGGGCTTCGTCCTGATCTACAAGGCAACCGAGACGGTGAGCTTCGCCCAGGGCGAGCTGATGATGCTGGGCGCGTTCTTCGGGCTGGCCGCCATGACCATGATGGGCTTCCCCTTCTGGGTGGCGGTGGTCAGCGCCATCGCGGCCATGGCGCTGTTCGGCCTGCTGATGGAAACCGTGGTGATCCGTCCCATCCTGGGGCAGCCCGCCTTCTCCATCGTCATGCTCACCATAGGCATCGGCTACGTCGCGCGCGGCCTGATCACCATGATCCCCGGCATCGGCACCGAGACCCACACGCTGGCCGTTCCCTACAAGGACCAGGTGTGGAACGTGGGCGGGCTCGTGCTGAACGTGGAGCAGATGGTGGTCATCGCCGCGACCGCGGGCCTGTGCGCCGTGCTCTACACGGTGTTCCGCTACAGCAAGGTGGGCATCGCGATGCAGGCGGCCTCGCAGAACCAGCTGGCGGCCTACTACATGGGGATCCCGGTCAAGCGCCTCAACAGCCTGGTGTGGGGGCTGGCGGCGGCAGTGGCGGCCATCGCGGGTCTGCTGCTCGCGCCCATCACCTTCGTGCACGCCAACATGGGATTCATCGGCCTGAAGGCCTTCCCCGCGGCGGTGGTCGGCGGCTTCGGCAGCCTGCCCGGCGCCATCGTCGGCGGCCTGATCATCGGCGTGGTGGAGTCGCTCTCCGGCTTCTACCTGCCGGAGGGCTTCAAGGACATCGCCGCCTACATCGTGGTGCTGGTCATGCTGGTGGTGATGCCCAACGGCCTGTTCGGCGAGAAGCTGCGCAAGAAGGTCTGACGGGGACAAACGATGCGCTTCATCTTCAAGACCGACTACAACCAGGACATCAAGCTGGCCAGGCATGGCGGGCACGTGTTCTGGTACGGGCTCCTGGTCGCCCTGCTGCTCGCCGCCCCGCTGCTGCTGCCGGAATACCTGCTGGCGCAACTGACCTTCATCCTGATCTACGGCATCGTCGGCCTCGGGCTGATGCTGCTGGCCGGCTTCACCGGCCTGTTCTCCATCGGCCACGCGGCCTTCTTCGGCGTCGGCGCCTATGCGCAGGCGGTGCTGACCGGCATGGGCTGGCCGTTCCCGCTGGCGCTGCTGGTGGGCGCCGGCCTGTCGGCGGCGGTGGGCATCGTCGTGGGGCTGCCGGCGCTGCGCGTCAAGGGCATCTACCTCGGGATCGCGACCCTGTCCTTCGGCTTCATCGTGGAGGAGGTGTTCGCGCGCTGGGAAAGCGTCACCGGCGGCAATGCCGGCAAGACCGTGGGCGCCGTGAAGATGTTCGGCTGGACGGCCGACAGCGGCACCTCCTTCTACTTCGTGTGCCTGGTCATCGCCATCGCCGCGACGCTCGCCTGCCTGAACCTGCTGCGCTCGCCCACCGGCCGCGCCTTCGTCGCCATCCGCGATTCGGAGATCTCCGCGCAGAGCATGGGCATCCACCTGGCGCGCTACAAGACCCTGAGCTTCGCCATCTCCGCGGCGCTGGCCGGCATCGGCGGCGCGCTGTACGCGCACCAGATCCGCTTCCTCTCGCCCGACCAGTTCAACATCATCCAGTCCATCGACCTGCTGCTGATGGTGGTGATCGGCGGGCTGGGCTCCATCCACGGCGCCTTCCTCGGCGCCATCTTCCTGATCGGGCTGCCGCAGGCGATCAGCGCGGTCAAGGACTACCTGCCGCAGGCCATCGGCCAGGCGCCGGGCCTCAAGGCCGTGATCTACGGCGCGGTGCTGGTCGCCTTCGTGCTGTTCGAGCCGCTGGGGATCTACGGCCGCTGGCTGAAGGTCCGCACCTACCTGCAGCTGTTCCCGTTCTACCGCAAGGGCCTGTTCAAGCGGCAGAAGTCCTTCCAGAAGTCGGACCGCCTGAAATGAGCGACATCCTCCTTTCCGCGAAGAACCTCAGCGTGCGATTCGGCGGCGTGCTGGCGGTCAACAACGTGAGCTTCGACGTCCGGCGCGGCGAAGTCTTCACGCTGATCGGCCCCAACGGCGCCGGCAAGACCACGGTGTTCAACCTGATCAGCCGCATCTACAACCCGACCACCGGCAGCATCGACTTCGAAGGCCAGCCGCTCACCCGGCAGCCGCCGCACCGCATCGCCTCGCTGGGAATCGCCCGCACCTTCCAGAACATCGAGCTGTTCGAGCACGCGTCGGTGCTGCACAACCTGCTGATCGGGCGGCACACGCACCGGCAGACCGGCCTGTTCTCCGACCTGTTCTTCCTGCCCAAGGTGCGCGCCGCCGAGATCGCCGCGCGCGAAAAGGTGGAGCAGGTGATCGACCTGCTGGACCTGCAGCACCACCGCGACTCGCTGGTGGCCGGCCTGCCCTACGGCGTGCGCAAGGTGGTGGAGCTCGCGCGGGCGTTGTGCACCGAGCCGACGCTGCTGCTGCTCGACGAGCCGTCGTCGGGGCTGAACACCGGGGAGACCGACGACATGGTGTTCTGGATCCGCGACATCCAGCAC
>DASWUI010000022.1:0-4522 GCA_036401715.1 Ramlibacter sp.
CAACAACGTCAAGGCGCTGCTGGAGCAGTTGCGCGGCCATGCCAACCGGCGCGCGGCGCTGGTGAGCACGCTGGTGGCGGTGCGCTCGCCCGAGGACCCCGAGCCGCTGATCGCGGTGGGCCGCGCCGTGGGCGAGATCGCCCGGCGCCCCTGCGGCAGCCACGGCTTCGGCTTCGATCCGGTGATGTTCATCCCGGCGTTCGGCAAGACCTTCGCCGAGCTGCCGCCGGAAGTGAAGAACGCCAACAGCCACCGCGGCAAGGCGGCGCGGCAGATGGTCGAACTGATCCGCGAAAGGTGGATGTGAAGGACATCCAGCACTACATGCGGCCCGGCACGCTGCAGCTGTCCGCGCTGCCGCCGCTGTCGCTGTACGTGCACCTGCCGTGGTGCCTGAAGAAGTGCCCGTACTGCGACTTCAACTCGCACGAGATGCAGCCCTCGGCCATGCCCGAGCAGCGTTACCTCGACGCCCTGCGCGCCGACCTGGAGGCCGCGCTGCCGCTCGTGTGGGGCCGCGAGGTGCACAGCATCTTCATCGGCGGCGGCACGCCCAGCCTGTTCTCGCCGGAAGGCATCGACCGCCTGCTGTCGGACGTGCGCGCGCGCGTGAAGCTGGCCGCGGATGCCGAGGTCACCCTCGAGGCCAACCCCGGCACCTTCGAGAAGGACCGCTTCAAGGCCTTCCGCGCCGCCGGCGTGACGCGCCTGTCCGTCGGGGTGCAAAGCTTCGACGACGGCTTCCTGCGCGCGCTCGGCCGGGTGCACGACGCCCGCCAGGCGATCGCCGCGGTGGAAGAGGCGGCCGCCAACTTCGAGACCTTCAACATCGACCTGATGTATGCCCTGCCGGGGCAGAGCCTGCAACAGCTGGAGCAGGACGTGACGCAGGCGCTGGCGCTGATGCCGCCGCACCTGTCGATCTACCACCTGACCATCGAGCCCAACACCTACTTCGCCAAGTTCCCGCCGGTCACGCCGCCGGACGACCTGGCGTACGCGATGCTGGACCGCATCACGGAGATGACCGCCGCCACCGGGCTGGAGCGCTACGAGGTGTCCGCGTACGCCAAGCCCGGCCACCGCTGCTGGCACAACTGGAACTACTGGCAGTTCGGCGACTACCTGGGCATAGGGGCGGGCGCGCACAGCAAGATCAGCTTCCCGCACCGCGTGGTGCGCCAGGTGCGCAACCGCGAGCCCAGGCTCTACATGGACAACGCCCTGGCCGGCAACGCCCTGGCGCAGGACGAGGAGGTGGCGCGCGCGAACCTGCCGTTCGAGTTCATGCTCAATGCGCTGAGGTTGAGGGAAGGCTTCGCGCTGCAGGACTTCACCCAGCGCACCGGCCTGCCGCTGTCGGCGATCGAGCAGCAGCTGCAGCAAGCGCAGGCGAAGGGCCTGATCGAGCGGGATTTCGGACGGGTGTGGCCGACGGAGCGTGGGTTCGACTTCCTCTCGGACCTGCAGGGCCTGTTCCTGTAGAACGAAGGCCTACGGCTGCGACCGCGGATCCCGATCCCCCAAGGCCGCCTTCAGCGGATCGATCGGCGGCGCCGGCTTCACGTTCTGGAAAGTCTCCACCACGCGCCGCACGATCTGCTTCTGCTCGTCGGTCCACTTCGCCAGCCGCTCGGAGCCCAGCACGCCCTCCAGCGCGCTGATCAGGTGCAACTGCAGGTGTTCCGGGTGCGGGTGCGTGGCCACCAGCGAAGTGATGGTCACGTAGGAAGCCGTGTGCATGGCGATGAGGTGCTGCACCTCCCGCTTCAGCGCCTCGATTTCCTCATCCATGGTGTTCCTCTTTTCGTTCCGTCCGGGCCAGCGGCCATGCTAGCAAGTACCCCCGCAGGTCCCTTGTCGGACGGTGGCGGCGCTGGACGTCCATTCAGCCTGCACCACCGGTGTGCGAGACTGCGAGGATGAGCCTCCTCGACGACCCCGCCCTGCTGCGTTCGCTGCTCGCCGGCCTGCCCGAGGCCCTGATCGTCACCGACACGCAGGGGTGCATCCGCGAATGGAACGACGCGGCCGAGCGCCTGTTCGGCTTTCCCCGCGGCGAGGCGCTCGGCGCCAGCCTCGACATCCTGGTGCCGGAACGCTTCAGGGCGGCCCACGACGCCGGCTTCGCGCGCGCGGTGGCGACGGGCGACCTGCGGGTGGACGGACGCGTCATGCGCACCCGCGCCACGCACAAGGACGGCCGCAAGCTCTACGTGGATTTCAGTTTCGCGTTGCTGAAGGACGCGCAGGGGCAGGTGGTCGGTGTGTACGCCACCGGCCGCGACGCCACGGAGGCGCAGCTCAAGGCGTCCGCAGGCTGATCCACGCCGGCGCGTGGTCGCTGGGCTTGTCGCGCCCGCGCTGCTCCGCATCCACCCCGGCGGCCTGCAGCCGAGGCACCAGCGAGGGCGTCAGCAGCAGGAAGTCCATGCGGAAGCCGGCATTGCGCCGGAAGGCGTGCGCGTTGACCCAGAAGGTGTAGACGCGCTGCGCGGGGTGCAGGTGGCGCGTGGCGTCCACCCAGCCCTGCGCGAGCAGGCGCGCGTACTTCTCGCGCGTCTGCGGCTGCAGCACCGCGTCGAAGCGCCAGCTGCCCGCGTTGTAGATGTCGAGGTTGGTGGGCACCACGTTGAAGTCGCCGGCCAGGATCACGTCGCGTCCCGAGTCCATCAGCGTGCGCGCATGCGTAAGAAAGCGTTCCATCCAGCGCAGCTTGTAATCGAAGTTGGGGCTGGGCACGGGATTGCCGTTGGGCAGGTACACCGAGGCGATGCGCAGGCCTTCGATGTCCGCCTCCAGCCAGCGCGCCGAGACGTCGCCTTCGTCGCCGGGCAGCCCGCGCCGCACCTCCGCCGGCGCCGCCCCGCGCGCGAGGATCGCCACCCCGTGGTGCGAGCGCTGCCCGTGCCACACGGCGCCGTAACCCGCGGCCGCGAGGGCCTTCGCCGGGAAGGTCGCGTCGCCGGTCCTGATCTCCTGCAGGCAGGCGACGTCCGGCCGCGCCTCCTCCAGCCACTCGAGCAGGCGCGGCAGGCGGCCTTTGACTCCGTTGACGTTGTAAGTGGCGATCTTCACATTCCGAACACGCTGGGCATGTGCGTGACACGCACATATGACGCACAAGGGTGTGCGGATTCCATTTGCCGCAACCGATGTCGCCGCGTATAGTGCACGCATCGTCCCCCGCCTGGCTATCCTTCGTGCCCTTAGCCAGCAGCCGCAACGCTGGGCCTGTCGCCAGTGCACCCCCCGAAAGGAGTGCGCATGCATCCAGAGGAACCTTCCTGCTTCGAACGATGGCAGCAGGCCGAACACGCCGCCCGCCTCGCGGAGAGCCGCCTGTACCAGGCATCGCTGGAGCACGCGCGCGGCGCCCGCGGCGAGCCCCTGGACCAGCTGCGTGAAGAAGCGGCGCGCCAGCGCGAACGCGCGCGCCAGTTGCTGGAGAAGTCCACCGCGGAAGTGCGGCGCATCGTCGCAGCGCTCGATGCGCCCGGCCGCTCGCGCGCCGGCCCCGAGGGCCCGCGCTGAGCGCGCGGCCCCGCGGATTCAGAGAACGAAGGGCTGGCCGGTGACGGGGGTGCTGGGCACCGCCATCTCCTGCTTGGCCATGATCCCGGCCTCGTAACCGCGGCGTCCCGCGTCCACCGCCAGCCTGAAGGCGCGCGCCATCTACACCGGGTCGTGCGCGTGCGACACCGCCGTGTTCACCAGCACCGCGTCGAAGCCCAGTTCCATCGCGTGCACCGCGTGCTGCGGCGAACCGATGCCCGCATCGACCACCAGCACCGCATCCGGCAGCCGCGCGCGCAGCGTGCGCAGCGCGGTCGGGTTGAGCAGCCCCTGCCCGGAGCCGATGGGCGCGCCCCAGGGCATCAGGATGCGGCAGCCCGCATCGAGCAGGCGCTGGCAGCTCACCAGGTCGTCGGTGCAGTAGGGGAACACCTCGAAGCCGTCCTTGACCAGCACGCGCGTGGCTTCCAGCAGCTCGAAGGGATCGGGCTGCAGCGTGTAGTCGTCGCCGATGACCTCCAGCTTGATCCAGTTCGTGTCGAACAGCTCGCGCGCCATGTGCGACAGCGTGATGGCCTCGCGCGCGGTCTTGCAGCCGGCGGTGTTCGGCAGCATGCGGGCGCCGGCCTTGCGGATGATCCCGTAGAAGTCGTTGGGCGTGCCCGCGGCGGCCAGCTGGCGCTTGAGGCTCACCGTCACCACCTCGGTGCCGGAAGCGGCGATCGCCTCCTGCAGCACCTGCGGCGACGGGTAGCCGGCGGTCCCCTGGAAGAAGCGGCTTTCGAGTTCGACGTCGGCGATGCGAAGTCCCATGGTTCAACCTCCTGTGATGGGCTGGAAAGTGAAGACGGCATCGCCGTCGCGCAATTGCACGGTGGCGCGCGCCGACCGCGGAACGAATTCGCCGTTGACGGCCGTGGCCAGTGCGGCCGGCGGCTGCCCGAGGGCGGCGACCAGGTCGGCGAGCGTCTCGTGCCCTTCCAGCACCCGCGGCTCGCCGTTGATG
>DASWUI010000023.1:0-5415 GCA_036401715.1 Ramlibacter sp.
ACCGGACCGAAGGTCTCCTGCTTCACCACCGTCATGGCCGGATCGACGCGGTCGATCACGGTGGGCGAGTAGAGGGCGCCCTGGCGCTGGTTGCCCACCAGCAGGCGAGCGCCCTGCGACACGGCCTCGTTCACGCGCGACTCGAACAGCTTGGCAGCCGGCTCGTCGATCACCGTGCCCATGTCGGAGGCGGGATCCATCGGGTCGCCGTGCTTCCAGGCGCGGGTCTTCTCCACCACCAGCTCGGTGAAGCGGCCGGCCACCTGCTCGTGCACCAGCATGCGCTTGACGGCGGTGCAGCGCTGTCCGGAGTTCTTGTAGGAACCCTGCACGGCCAGCGTCGCGGCCTCCTCGAGGTCGGCGTCCTCCATCACGATGATGGGATCGTTGCCCCCGAGCTCCAGCACGATGCGCCGGTAGCCGGCCCTGGCGGCGATCGCCTTGCCGACCGCGACGCCGCCGGTGAAGCTGACCAGGTCCACCAGGGGATTCGTGACCAGCTCGTCGGCGATCTCGCGCGGGTCGCCCGTCACCACCGACAGCATCTCCGGCGGCAGCCCCGCGCGGTACAGCAGGTCGGCGAAGAAGATCGCGGAGAACGGCACCTTCTCCGAGGGCTTGAGCACCATGCGGTTGTTGGTGGCCACGCTGGGCACCACCTTGTGCGCCACCTGGTTCATGGGATGGTTGAACGGCGTGATCGCGCTGATCACGCCCAGCAGCGGCGAGCGCTGGGTGTACACGCGCCGCTTCCTGCCGTGCGGCGTCAGGTCGCAGCTGAAGATCTGGCCGTCGTCCTTCAGCACCTCGCTGGCGCCGAACAGCAGCACGTCGCTGACGCGCCCGGCCTCGTACAGCGAGTCCTTCAGGCACAGGCCGGACTCGGCGGTGATCAGGTGCGAGATGTCGTGCAGGTGCTCGCGCACCAGTGCCGCCGCTTTCTGCAGGATGGCCGAGCGCTCGGCGCGCGTGAGCCTGGGCTGGAACGCATGCGCCAGCTCGAAGGCCTCGCGCACCTCGTCCAGCGTGGCCTTGGGCACCGAGCCCAGGCGCTCTTCCGTATAGGGGTTGAACACCGCGATCACGCGCTCGCCGTCGCGCCCATGGCCGGCCTTGCGGCCCGCGATGCGCATGCGGTCCAGTCCGTTCTCGCGGATGAAGGAGGCGATGTTGCTCATGGCGTCCTCACTGTGCGTGGTTCAGCGCCAGGTCGAAGGCGTCGAAGTTGCGCCAGCGCCGCTGCGCATCGAGCCCGGGCCACTTGCGGTTGAGGATCAGCGGCACCTTCTGCTCGCTGATGCCGCCGTGCGAGCGCAGCGGCGCGTCCAGCCCGGACAAGTCGTGCCGCTCGCGCGCGGTGCCGATCACGGTGAAGCGTTCGGACACGCACACCAGGTCGCCGATGCGGTCGGCCGGCAGCTCGAAGCGGCGGGCGGCGGCGTCGCGCTCCAGCACCAGCTCCATGCCGCGCAGCGCCTGCAACTCCCCGGTGAACTGCGCGGCGGGCGTCCCCGGCGGCAGGTACACGGTCGCATAGGAGCCGAGTGCCCCATGGTGCACCACGTAGGGATCCGTGATCGGCAGGATCACGCGCGCCCTGGCCGGTCCCAGCGCCCGGTCGAACCAGTCTTGCAGGTAGATCACGTCGGGCTGGCCGTCCATGCCCACCTTGGCGTTCATGCCGTGGTCGGCCGTGACCGCGATCACGCAGCCCAGCGCATCGAGTTCGCCCAGGTAGCGGTCCATCATCGCGTAGAAGGCGTTCGCGCCCTCGGTGCCCGGCGCGTGCTTGTGCTGCACGTAATCGGTGGTGGACAGGTACATGACGTCCGGGCGGTACTTCCTCACCAGCTGCACGCCGGCGGCGAACACGAACTCCGACAGCTCCGCGCTGTACACGTCCGGCACCGCCATGCCGACCAGCGCGGGCACGCCGGCGATGCCGTGCTCCTGCTCGGTCGCCTGGTCCGCCTTCTCGGACGAAAAGCAGATCCCGCGCATGCCGTGCCCCAGCAGGCGGCGCAGCTTGTCCTTGGCCGTGACCACCGCCACCTTGTGGCCGGCGTCGGCCAGCGCGGCCAGCAGCGAGGGCGCGCGCAGCCACTTGGGGTCGTTCATCATGACCTCGGTGCCGCTGGCGGTGTCGTAGAGGTAGTTGCCGCAGATGCCGTGCACGCTGGGCGGCGCGCCGGTGACGATGGACAGGTTGTTCGGATTGGTGAAGGTGGGCACCACGCAGTCGGCGACGATGCCGGTGCCCTCGGCCAGCGTGCGCTTCATCCAGGGCATGTGGCCGGTGGCGACCGCCTGCCCCAGGTAGTCGGGTTCGCAGCCGTCCACGCAGACCACCACCGTGGGCTGCTTCGGCGCGCGGTAGCTGCGCTGGTTGACGGTGAGCATGGCGCCTCCTCGCGTACTCAGGCCCGCGCCTGCCGGCGGCGGTCGTTCTCGATCGTGCGTTGCTTGCTGTCCATCACGTGCCTGAACATGGTGCGGCCCGCCGCCTCCGGGTCGCCGGAGGCGATCGCCTTGACGATCGCGCGGTGCTCGCCGGCCGACACCGGCAGCAGCCCGTCGTCGGCGAGGTTGAGCCGGCGGTACAGCGACAGCTCCTTGATCAGCTTGCGGTAGATGGAGGTGAGCTTGCGGTTGCCCGTCATCTCCACCAGCCGGTCATGGAAGCGCAGGTTCAGCAGGTGGTAGCCGTGGCTGTCCTGGGCCTTCACCGCCTTCTCCATCGCATCGACCAGGCCCTTGAGTTCCTTCAGCTGCGCGGGGACGATGTTCTGCGCGAGCTGGCGTCCCGCCAGTTCGTCCATGGCCGCGCGCAGGTCGAAGATCTCCGCCGCCTCGTCGATCGGGATGTCGCGCACGAACACGCCCCGGTTCTTCTCGGTGCGCACCAGCCCGGCTTCCTCCAGCACGCGGAAGGCTTCGCGCACCGGTCCGCGCGACACCCCCATGCGGGTGGCGAGCGTCGCTTCGATCAGCTTGCTGCCCGGCGCGTACTCGCCGGCGAGGATGGCGCGCTCCACTTCCTGCTGCACCACATTGGCGAGCGAGCTGCTCTGCAGCAGCGCGATCGTCGGGTGCGGGACGGCCGTCATGGCGCGCATCAGACCACCCGACTTCGGGATTGTCAACAATCTGCAAAAAACAATTGACAAGCTGCGGGGCTGCGTCTCCAATGGCCCGGAACACGCGGCGATGCCAGGGGGGAGACGCACGTCCCATCGCGCGGTCCGGATCGAATGCCAACTTTTCTTCACGAGGAGTTCTTCATGCTCGCATCCCGCCGTTGCGCCACCCGCGTCGCCCTCGCGCTCGCGGCCACCGCCCTGTTCGCCGGCAGCGCCTTCGCCCAGAAGACGCAGCTGCTGGTCTACACCGCGCTGGAGACCGACCAGCTCAAGGCCTACCAGGAAGGCTTCAACAAGGTCCACCCCGACGTCGAACTGAAGTGGGTGCGCGACTCCACGGGGGTCATCACCGCCAAGCTGCTCGCCGAGAAGGCGAACCCGCAGGCGGACGTGGTGATGGGCGTCGCCGCCTCGAGCCTCGCGCTGCTGGACAAGCAGGGCATGCTGGAGCCCTACGCGCCGCTGAACCTCGACGCGATCATGAGCCAGTACCGCGACAAGAAGAAGGTGCCGGCCTGGTGGGGCATGGACGTGTGGGGTGCCACCGTCTGCTTCAACACCGTCGAAGCGCAGAAGAAGGGCATCCCGAAACCGGAGACCTGGCGCGACCTCACCAAGCCCGTGTACAAGGGGCAGGTCGTGATGCCCAACCCCGCGTCCTCGGGCACCGGCTTCTTCGACGTCACCGCCTGGCTGTCGCTGTGGGGCGACGACGCCGGCAAGGGCAACGGCTGGAAGTACATGGACGCGCTGCACGAGAACATCGCGCAGTACACGCACTCCGGCTCCAAGCCCTGCAACATGGCGGCCGCCGGCGAATACGTGGTCGGCATCTCCTTCGAGTACCGCGGCAACACCAACAAGGCCAAGGGCGCGCCCATCGACCTGGTGTTCCCCAAGGAAGGCCTGGGCTGGGACCTGGAGGCCTTCGCCATCATGAAGGGCACGAAGAAGCTGGAGGCGGCGAAGAAGCTCGCCGACTGGGCCTCCAGCAAGGACGCGATGCTGCTGTACGGCAAGAATTTCGCCATCACCGCCCAGCCCGGCGTGGCCGCGCCGCTGGCCAACGTGCCCAGGGACTACGAGGCGCGGCTGGTGAAGATGGACTTCGGCTGGGCCGCGGAAAACCGCGAGCGCATCCTGAACGAGTGGAAGAAGCGCTACGACGGCAAGACCGAGAAACGCTGAAGGGACGGCGCGGTGGCCCAGGAGCCGTTCCTCGAACTGCGCCACATCCGCAAGGACTTCGGCGCCTTCAGCGCGCTGGCGGACATCGGCCTGGACATCGCGCGCGGCGAGTTCGTCTGCTTCCTCGGCCCGTCCGGCTGCGGCAAGACCACCCTGCTGCGCATCATCGCCGGCCTGGAGGTGCAGTCCGCCGGCGAAGTGTGGCAGGGCGGCCGCGACGTCTCGCGGCTGCCGCCGGCGCAGCGCGACTACGGCATCGTGTTCCAGAGCTATGCGCTCTTTCCCAATCTCTCGGTCGCCGACAACGTCGCCTACGGGCTGGTGAACCGCAAGGTGGGGCGGGCGCAGGTCGGGCAGCGCGTCACCGAGCTGCTCAAGCTGGTCGGCCTGCCCGGCACCGAAGCCAAGTACCCGGCGCAGCTCTCCGGGGGACAGCAGCAGCGCATCGCGCTGGCGCGCGCGCTCGCCACCGCGCCCGGGTTGCTGCTGCTGGATGAGCCGCTGTCGGCGCTGGACGCGCTGGAGCGGGTGCGCCTGCGGCACGAGATCCGCGCGCTGCAGCAGAAGCTGGGCGTGACCACGGTCATGGTCACGCACGACCAGGAAGAAGCGCTGGCGGTGGCCGACCGCATCGTGGTGATGAACCAGGGCGCGATCGAGCAGGTGGGAACGCCCGTGGAGATCTACCGCGAACCGGCCACGCCCTTCGTGGCGGACTTCGTCGGCAAGGCCAACGTGCTGCCCGGCAAGGTGCGCGGCGGCCAGCTGGAGTTCGGCGAGTTGCGCGTGCCCTTCCCGGGACAGGACCGCGATGCGCGCATCTACCTGCGCCCGGAGGACGTGCTGGCACGGCCGATCGCGCCGGGCGATCCGCACGTGTTCGACGCCAGCATCGAGAAGATCGAATTCCTGGGCTCCTATTGCCACGTGCACGTCGCCGCCCCGGCGCTGCAGCCGAACAGGCTGACCGTGTACCTCTCCCTCAACTACCTGTCCGAGGCCTCGCTGGCGGTCGGCTCGCCGCTGAAGCTGAAGCTGCTGCCGGAGCGCCTGAAGGTGTTCTAGCGTCCATGGCCGCGGTCCTGCC
>DASWUI010000024.1:0-3121 GCA_036401715.1 Ramlibacter sp.
GAAGCGCGGACGGTAATGGTCCTCGATCGCGATCGCCACTTCGTCGCCCAGCTGGTCGTGGCGGGCGTAGTAGCCGCCCATGACGCCCTGCAGCTCCGGGAACTCGCCGACCATGTCGGTCAGCAGGTCGGCCTTGGCCAGGCGCGCTGCGACGTCGGCCTCGTGCGCCAGGTGGTCGCTCCCCATCTGGGCGCCGATCACCTTGGCGATCGCGCGCACGCGTTCGATGCGCTCGCCCTGCGTGCCCAGCTTGTTGTGGTACACGACCTTCGCCAGCCCGGGCACACGCGACTCCAGGGTCTTCTTGCGGTCCTGGTCGAAGAAGAACTTGGCATCGGCCAGGCGCGGTCGCACGACGCGCTCGTTGCCGCCGATCACCGCGCCGGGATCCTCGGGACGGATATTGCTCACCACCAGGAACTTGTTGGTGAGCTTGCCGTGCGAGGTGAGCAACGGGAAGTACTTCTGGTTGGCCTTCATCGTGAGGATCAGGCACTCCTGCGGCACTTCCAGGAACTCCTTCTCGAACTCGCAGGTGAGCACGTTGGGGCGTTCCACCAGGGCCGTCACCTCGTCGAGCAGGGCCTCGTCGCGGATCGCATGCACGCCGCCGCCGACGCGGTGCGCCGCTTCCTTGAGTTGCCGCTCGATTTCGGCGCGGCGCTCGGCGAAGCCGGCGATCACGGCGCCGTCGCGGGCGAGCACCTGCGCGTAGCTGTCGGCATCGGGGATGCTCACCTGCGCCTGGGCGGCCTCGAAGCGGTGGCCCTGCGTGGTGCGTCCGGCCTGCAGGCCCAGGGCCTGGACCGGCACGACTTCCTTGCCGTGCAGCGCCACCAGCGCATGCGCGGGACGCACGAACTTGACGTCGGTCCAGCCGTCGGCGAGCTGGTAAGTCATGACCTTGGGGATCGGCAGCTTCGCCAGGCTGTCGTGCAGGGCTTTCTGCAGGCCCTCGGCCAGCGTGAGGCCCTTGACGCTGCTGTCGTAGAAGAGCGCTTCGGCCTTGCCGTCCATGGCGCGCTTCAGCTTCGGCACGGCGGCCGCGTCCGCGCCCAGCGCCTGCAGCTTCTTCAGCAGCGCCGGGGTGGCGTTGCCGGACGCGTCGAGGCCGACGCTCACCGGCATCAGCTTCTGCGACACCGGCTTGTCGGCGGCCTGCGAGGCGACGGCGGTGACGTGCGCGGCCAGCCGGCGTGGCGAGGCGAAGGAACTGAGCTTCGATTCGCCCGTGGCCAGGCCGTGCGCCTTGAGCTGCTCCAGCAGCACGCCGGCAAACGCGTCGCCCAGCTTCTTCAGCGCCTTGGGCGGCAGTTCCTCGACAAACAGTTCGACCAGGAGGTTGTTCATCGCCATCGCTCAGGCCGCCTTCTTCTGCAGTTCGGCGACCCACTCGCGCGGGGCCATCGGGAAGCCCAGGCGCTCCCGGCTCTCGTAGTAGCTCTGGGCGACGCTGCGCGCCAGGTTGCGGATGCGGCCGATGTAGGCGGCGCGATCGGTCACGCTGATCGCGCCGCGCGCGTCCAGCAGGTTGAAGGTGTGCGCCGCCTTGAGCACCTGCTCGTAGGCGGGCAGGGCCAGCTGCTGCTCCATCAGGTACTTCGCCTGCTTCTCGTGCGCGCCGAAGGCGGTGAACAGGAAGTCGGCATCGCTGTGCTCGAAGTTGTACGCGGACTGCTCCACCTCGTTCTGGTGGTACACGTCGCGGTACTTGAGGCCCTCGGTCCACTGCAGGTCGAACACGTTGTCCACGCCCTGCAGGTACATGGCCAGGCGCTCCAGGCCGTAGGTGATCTCGCCGGTGATCGGCTTGCAGTCGATGCCGCCCACCTGCTGGAAATAGGTGAACTGGGTGACTTCCATGCCATTGAGCCAGACCTCCCAGCCCAGGCCCCAGGCGCCCAGCGTGGGGTTCTCCCAGTCGTCCTCGACGAAGCGGATGTCGTTCTTCTTCAGGTCGAAGCCCACCGCTTCCAGGGAGCCGAGATAGAGCTCCAGGATGTTGGCGGGCGCCGGCTTGAGCACCACCTGGTACTGGGAGTAGTGCTGCATGCGGTTCGGGTTGTCGCCGTAGCGGCCGTCCTTGGGCCGGCGGCTGGGCTGCACGTAGGCCGCCTTCCAGGGCTCCGGCCCGATCGCGCGCAGGAAGGTCGCGGTGTGCGAAGTCCCGGCGCCGACCTCCATGTCGTAGGGCTGGAGCAGCGCGCAGCCCTGGGCGTCCCAGTAGGCCTGCAGCTTGAGGATCAGTTGCTGGAATGTGAGCATAGACTGCGGGGCCGCCTGCAGCGGGCCCCGGTTCGGCGCGGACCGGCGGCCCGCGGAACCTTCCATTTTAGGGGTGTGCGCCGCGGCGCCGCCCCAGCCAGGCGGCAGCGGCCGCCGCCGCGGCCAGCGTCCACAGCGGCCAGAGGCCGAAACGCGACACCCAGCGGGCGAACGGCGTGAAGGCGGTGCCACCCTCGACCTCCCCGGTGAGCACGCCCCGCGTATGCCGCGGCAGCGAATGGGTGACCACGCCGAAGCGGTCGATGATCACGGTCGCGCCGGTGTTGGTGGCGCGGATCATGGGCCGCTGGAACTCCAGGGCGCGCATGCGGCTGATGTGCAGGTGCTGGTCGATCGCCACCGTGTTGCCGAACCAGGCGATGTTGCTGAGGTTCACGAAGATGGTGGGCGCCTGCGCCGGGTCGGCGAAGCGCGCGCCCAGTTCCTCGCCGAACAGGTCCTCATAGCAGATGTTGGGTGCCAGGCGCTGCCCCTGCCAGGCGAACGAAGCCTGGCCCACGTCGCCCCGGTTGAAGTCGCCCAGGGGGATGTTCATCATCCGCGTGAACCACTTGAACAGGGGCGGGATGAACTCGCCGAAGGGCACCAGGTGGTGCTTGTGGTAGCGATAGCCGCCGTCGCCTGGGCGGAACCCCATCGCGGAGTTGGTGTAGCCCGCATCGAAGCTGCCCAGGGGAATGCCCAGCAGCGCGGCCCGCGAACCCTGGGTGAAGGTGTCGCGCAGTCCCTGCAGGTAGCCGTCGGGGAGTTGCGCGGGCAACAGCGGGATCGCCGTTTCGGGGGCGACCACCAGCTGCGCGTCGCTGTCCTTGAGCATGCGGCCGTACCAGTCGAG
>DASWUI010000025.1:0-8765 GCA_036401715.1 Ramlibacter sp.
GGTGCCGGGGATCAGTGCCAGGTTCTCCAGGCCGCCCAGGCCCTGCTCGATGGTCCAGGTGACGGCCTCGTGCCAGTTCTCGCCGGCGCCGAATTCCACCAGGGTGGCGCGCGGGCCGTCTTCCAGCACCCGCTTGCCCATCACCTCCACCTTCAGCACCACCGCCTTGACGTCGCCGGTGAGCACGATGTTGCTGCCCCCGCCCAGGATGAACTTGGGCTGCCCGCCCAGCTCCGGATGCGCCAGCACGGCGTGGACGTCGGCCGCGCCCTTCACCCGCACCAGGGTCTTCGCGCGGGCGACGATCCCGAAGGTGTTGTACGGCTGCAGCGAGGCATTGGACTCCACGATCATGGGAGAATTGTGGCCCAAGCAGCCGCGTTACAGGTGCAGGAGGAAAGCCAATATGCCGTCATTCGACACGGTGTGCGAGCCGAACATGGTGGAAGTGAAGAACGCCGTGGAGAACGCCGCCAAGGAGATCGCGACCCGGTTCGACTTCAAGGGGACGGCCGCCGGCATCGAGATCAAGGAAAAAGAGATCACGATGACGGGCGATGCCGAGTTCCAGCTGCAACAGGTGCTGGACATCCTGGTGGCCAAGATGGCCAAGCGCAACGTGGACGTGCGCTTCCTGGACAAGGGCGACGTGCAGAAGACCGGCGGCGACAAGGTCAAGCAGGTGGTCAAGGTGCGCAGCGGCATCGAGTCCGAGCACGCCAAGAAGATCCAGAAGCTCATCAAGGACAGCAAGGTCAAGGTGCAGGCGGCCATCCAGGGCGATGCCGTGCGCGTCACCGGTGCCAAAAAAGACGACCTCCAGTCGACGATGGCCCTTGTGCGAAAGGAAATGGCCGAGCTACCCTTGTCGTTCACCAATTTCCGGGACTGAGCCCATGACCAAGCGCCTGCTCGCGATCACCCTGGCCCTGGCGGCCGGCACTGCCGGGGCGCAGACGGCGGTGGCGCTGCAGGGCATGCTGGGCAGCAAGGCGCTGCTGATCGTGGACGGCGCCCCGCCCCGGTCGGTCGCGCCGGGCGAGTCGCACAAGGGGGTGAAGGTGCTGTCCACCCAGGGCGACCAGGCCGTGCTGGAGATCAACGGCAAGAGGCACACGCTGCGCGTGGGCGAGGCACCGGCCAGCGTCGGCGCCAGCGGTCCGGCGGCGGGCGCCGCCCGCGGCTCCAAGGTGGTCCTCACGGCCGGCAGCGGCGGGCATTTCGTCACCCAGGGCGCCATCAACGGCCGGGCGGCGCAGTTCATGGTGGACACCGGCGCCACCTCGGTGGCCATGAGCGTGCAGGACGCCGAGCGCCTGGGGGTGGACTGGCGCAAGGGGCAGCTCGGTCGCAGCAGCACGGCCAACGGCGTGGTCAATGTCTACATGGTCAAGCTCGCTTCCGTGCGCATCGGCGACGTCGAGATCTACGGCGTCGACGGCACGGTGGTTCCGTCCGGCATGCCCTACATCCTCCTGGGCAACAGCTTCCTCACCCGCTTCCAGATGACGCGCCACAACGACCAGCTGGTGCTGGAGCGAAGGTACTAGGCCTTCCTTGCGGGACTCCGAATTTCCCGAAACGCCGCTGCCGGCGGCGCGTGTCCCCGAAAGCGCGCTCGGCCCCCTGAAGGGGCCGGTGTTCCGCATGCTGTGGTTCACCTGGCTGGCGGCCAACACCACGATGTGGATGAACGACGTCGCGTCGGCCTGGCTGATGACGTCGATCGCCCCCTCGCCCCTGTGGGTGGCGCTGGTGCAGACCGCCTCCACCCTGCCCGTGTTCCTGCTCGGGCTGCCCAGCGGCGCGCTGGCCGACACGGTGGACCGCCGGCGCTACTTCATGGCCACGCAGTTCTGGGTGGCCGGGGTGGCCACCGTGCTGTGCGCCGTGATCCTGCTGGACCAGCTCACCGCGCCGCTGCTGCTGGCGCTGACCTTCGCCAACGGCGTGGGCCTGGCAATGCGCTGGCCGGTGTTCGCCGCCATCATCCCCGAGGTGGTGAGCCGGCCGCAGCTGGCGCAGGCGCTGGCGCTCAACGGCATCGCCATGAACGCCTCGCGCATCGTCGGCCCGCTGGTGGCCGGCGCGCTGATCGCCAGCGTCGGCAGCGCCTACGTGTTCGTGCTCAACGCCGTGTTGTCCATCCTGGCCGGCCTGACCATCATGCGCTGGCGCCGCGTGCACCAGGAAAGCCCGCTGGGGCGCGAGCCGCTGGCCAGCGCGATGCGCGTGGGCGTGCAGTACGTCTGGCAATCCAGCCGCATGCGGGCGGTGCTGCTGCGCATCGCGCTGTTCTTCCTGCATTCCACCGCCCTGCTGGCGTTGCTGCCGCTGGTGGCGCGCAGCCTGCCGGGCGGGTCCGCCGGCACCTTCACGCTGCTGCTCGCTTCCATGGGCGTGGGCGCCATCGTCGCGGCGCTGCTCATGCCGCAGATCCGCAACCGGCTGCCGCTGCAGCCGCGCGTGCTGGTGGGGACGGCCGTGCAGGCGGCCGGCGCGCTGGTGGTGGCCTTCGCGCCCAGCGTCTGGTTCGCGGTGCCGGCCATGGTGTTCGCGGGTGCCGCCTGGATCACGGTGGCGAACTCGCTCACGGTGGCGGCGCAGATGTCGCTGCCGGACTGGGTGCGCGCGCGCGGCATGTCGATCTACCAGATGGCGCTGATGGGATCGACCGCCCTGGGCGCGGCTCTGTGGGGCCAGGTCGCGACCTGGACCAGCATCCATCACGCGCTGGCGATCTCGGCCTTCACCGGCGTGGTCGCGATGCTGCTCGCCCAGCGGCTGGTGGTGGACCGCGGCACCGAGGAAGACCTCACGCCCTCGCGCGTCATCAAGGTGCCGCAGATGCAGGAGCCCCCGCGCGCCGGCCGGGTGCAGGTGCGGGTGGAGTACCGCATCGACCCGGCCCGGGCGCCCGAATTCCTGGCCCTGATGGACGAAAGCCGGCGCAGCCGCCTGCGCCAGGGCGCGCTCGACTGGCAACTGCTGCACGACCTCTACGAGCCCGGGCGCTACGTGGAGCAGATCACGGACGCGTCCTGGACGGAACACCTGCGCCGCTTCGACCGCATCAGCGCGGCGGACGTCGCCTTGCGGGACAAGCGGCTGGCGTTCCACATCGGCGAGGAACCGCCGGTGGTGAGCCGCTTCCTGGTGGAGCAGGAGTAGGGCGACGGTCATTCCCGGGGAGTCCGGGCCGTCATCCCCGCGGAGGCGGGGACCCAAAGCGTTCCAGGCTGCGTGCTGCGCGCGCCGTCCGGGCGGAAGCCTTGGGTTTCCGCCTGCGCGGGAATGACGGGCCAAACTCCGCGTCGCCCGGGAACACCAGCCCTCAGGCCTTCTTCGCCCCCAGCCTGCTTTCCTTGCCCGCCAGCAGGCGCTGGATGTTCGCGCGGTGGCGCCAGGCGAGCAGCAGGCCCATGGCGAACAGCGCCACGGCCACCGGCTTTTCCGCGTACCAGCCCAGGCGGTTGCCCATGAGGTAGTACACCGGCGCGAAGGCCGCGGACACCAGCGAAGCGAGCGAGGAATAGCGGAAGAAGAAGGCGATGATCAGCCAGGTCAGGCCGGTCGCGACGCCCAGGATCCAGTGGATGCCGAACACCACGCCGATGAAGGTGGCCACGCCCTTGCCGCCCTGGAAGCGGAAGAACACCGGGTACAGGTGGCCGAGGAAGGCCGCCAGCCCCACCATCGCCATGGTCCCTTCCCGCAGGCCGTACGGCGCGCCGTAGAACTTCACCAGCAGCACCGGCACCAGGCCCTTCAGGGCATCGAGCAGGAGGGTGACGATGGCCGCGGCCTTGCTGCCGGAGCGCAGCACGTTGGTGGCGCCGGGGTTCTTGCTGCCGAAGGTCCGCGGATCCGACAGGCCCATCAGCTTGCTCACGATCACGGCGAAGGCCAGGGATCCGAGCAGGTAGGCCGCGAGGACGGCAAGGAAGGGAGCGAATGCTTGCATCGGCGGGATTCTGCCAGCCCGGCCGCATGCCCCCTTCCGGACTGCGCACTGCATCACGGTGGCTACATGCGGTGGCAAATGTAACTGTGCGATTTGCACATTTCTTCTTGACTGTGCAACTTGCACATTTCATAGTGCGTGAACTTTCACGCCACCCCCATGGACCTCCAACCCTCCGCCTCCCCCGAAGAACCGGATGCCCAACCGGGCGCCGCCGGCCAATCGCCGCTGGAGCACCGGGCGCTGCTGCAGGCCTGCCGGGCCGTGCTGCGGCCGCTGGCCAGGCTGGCGGTCGGCCAGGGACTTCCTTATGCCGAGCTGGGCGAGATGCTGAAGCAGGAGTTCGTCGAAGCCGCCCGCGCGGCGCACCCCGGCGTCCTCCCGACCCGCGCCGTCAGCCGCATCAGCACCGCCACCGGCCTGAACCGGCGCGAAGTGACCCGCCTGATGCAGCAGCGCGAAGCCGACGCCGCGCCGGTCAAGGCCTCGCCCGCCACCCAGGCCTTCACCCGCTGGCTGACCGACCCGTCCTTGCGCGGCCAGGACGGCGCGCCGCTGCCGCTGCCGCCGCAGGGTCCGGCGCCCAGCTTCGAGAGCCTGGCCAATTCGGTCACCCGCGACGTGCACCCGCGCACCCTGCTGGAAGAACTCTCGCGGCTCGGGCTGGCGCGGGTGGACCCGGACGACGGCCGCGTGCACCTGCTGCGCAGCGCCTTCGTGCCGCGCGCCGACCTCGACCGCATGCTCGCCTTCCTCGGCGCCAACGTGGGCGACCACCTGGCCGCCGCCGCCGACAACGTGCTGTCGGACGGCACCCGCCATTTCGAGCAGGCGCTGTTCGCCGACGAGCTCTCGGAGGTTTCGCTCGCCGAGATCCGCACGCTGGTGGGCGCGGAATGGAAACGCCTGCTGCACGTCCTGGCGCCCGCCCTGCAGGCGCTGATCGACGCCGACAAATCCGCGGGTGCCGTCGCCGACCGGCGCATGCGCATCGGTCTGTTCACCTACACCGACGCCATGCCGCCGGCCGGCGACGCACCCGCTTCCCCCCTGTCACACCCGAAGGAGACGTAGTCATGCCGCAATCGAAAAGCTTCCTCAACGCGCCGCGCATCCCGCGCCGGCAAGCCCTGGCCACGCTGCTCGCCGCGGCAGGCGTCGTCGTCCTGCCCGCCTGCGGCGGCGGGGGCGGCGGGGTCGCCAGCGTGGACACCGGCGGCACGGGCTCCTTCTCCACCGGCCGCATCAGCGGCTTCGGCTCGGTGATCGTCAACGGCGTGCGCTTCGAGGACAACGCCGCGCGCATCGCGGACGACGACGACGAGAACAAGGTGCTGACCCGCGACGACCTCGCCCTGGGCATGGTCGTGCGCGTGCAGGGCGGCACCGTCGTCACGGGCGGCGACCTGCCGACCGCGACGGCCACCTCGATCACCGTGGAAAGCCAGATCAAGGGCCCGGTGGAATCCAAGAGCGGCACCGACACGCTGGTGGTGTTCGGCCAGACCGTGAAGGTGAACGCCTCCACCGTGTTCGAACTGGGCGTCACCTTCGCCAACATCGCCGTCGGCCAGGCGCTGGAAGTGCACGGATTCGCGGATGCGGCCGGCGTGGTCACCGCCTCGCGCATCGAGCGCGAGAACAGCCCCGGCGAGTTCAAGGTGCGCGGGTTCATCGCCAACCTGGCGGGCACCACCTTCCAGATCGGCGCCGCGACCTTCGACTTCGCGTCGGCGAGCCGGCTGCCTTCCGCGCCGCTGGCCAACGGCATGTTCGTGCGCGTGCGCACCACCACCACGCGCAACGGCAGCGGCAACTGGGTCGCCACCCGCATCGACCTGCGCAGCGCCATGGAGGACCGCGACGAAGCGGAAGTCGAAGGCGTGCTGGTGCAAAGCGGCAGCACCTTCAGCGTCAACGGCATCACCGTCGACCTGTCGCGGGTGCCCGCGGGCGCCGGGCTGGTGGGCCAGCGCGTCGAAGTCGAAGGCGCGCTGGCCGGCGGCGTGCTGGTGGCGCGCGAGATCAAGGTGGACGCCGAGGACGACTCGCAGGTGGACGTGCGCGGCACGGCTTCCTCGGTCGACACCACCGCGAAGACCTTCGTCGTGCGCGGGGTGACCTTCCACTACACGGCCGGCACCACGCGCGAAACCGACGGCAGCATCGCGGCGGACCTGCGCGACGGCGCGGACGTGCGCGTCCGGGGCACGCTGCCCGCCAGCGGCAGCGGCAACGTCGAGGCGACCGAGATCGACTTCCGCCCGTAAGGGGAGAGCGCCCTCACTCCTCGAGGGCGCAGTTCACCGGCTTGGCCCCCAGCAGGCGCACGCACTGCTGGGGGTCTATGCCCACCAGGTAGCCGCGCCGGCCGCCGTTGAGCACGATCTTCGGCAGCGAGAGGATGCTCTGCTCGATGTACACCGGCATCTGCTTGCGCGTGGCGAAGGGCGACGTGCCGCCCACGAGGTAGCCGCTGTGGCGGTTGGCCACCTCCGGCTTGCAGGGCTGCACGGACTTGGCGCCGATCTGGCGCGCCAGGTTCTTGGTGGACACCGTGCGGTTGCCGTGCATCAGCACCACCAGCGGGCGGGCCTTCTCGTCTTCCATGACCAGCGTCTTGACCACGGTGAACGGGTCGAGGCCGAGCACCTGCGCGCTGTGCTGCGCGCCGCCGTGCTCCAGGTATTCGTAGGGATGCTCGGTGAAGGCGACGCCGTTGGCCTTGAGGAAGGCGGTGGCCGGCGTCTCGCTGACGTGCTCCTTCTTCGCCATGGCTGCGTCCTCAGGCGGCGGGGTCGCGCATCTCCCAGCGGATGCGGTCGATGGCCGCCAGGAGTTCGGACGGGAGCTGCGTGCCCCAGGCATCGAGGTCCTCCTCGAGCTGCGCCACCGAGGTCACGCCGATGATGGTGCTGGCGACCCGCCAGTTGCCGAAGCACCAGGCCAGCGCCATGCGCGTGGGCGTCAGGCCGTGTTCGCGCGCCAGCGCGTTGTAGCGGCGCGCGGCGGCCAGCGCCTCCGGCCGGCCCCAGCGCTGCGAGCGCACGGTCTCGAACTTCGCGATGCGCGCCTGCTTCGGCGCGTCCGGGCCGTCGGTGCCGCTCGCGTCGTACTTGCCCGTGAGCAGTCCGAAGCCGAGCGGCGAGTACGCCAGCAGCGACACGCCCAGGCGGTGCATGGTCTCGTCGAGGCCGTTGTCCACGCCCCGGCTGACCAGGCAATAGGCGTTCTGCACGGTGGCGATGCGCGGCAGGTCGAACTGCTCGGCGACCCGCACGAACTCGTGCACGCCGTACGGCGTCTCGTTGGACAGGCCGATGTAGCGCACCTTGCCCTGGCGCACCAGCTTGTTCATCGCCTCCAGCTGCTCGTAGATGGTGGTCTTCGTGCGCTCCTTCGTCGGGTCGTAATAGACCTGGCCGAAGGCCGGCACGTTGCGCTCGGGCCAGTGGATCTGGTAGAGGTCGATCACGTCGGTCTGCAGCCGGCGCAGCGAGCCTTCGCAGGAGGCGACGATGTCCTCCTGCGTCAGGCCCGCGCCCTCGCGGATCCAGGGCATGCCGCGCGAGGGCCCTGCCGCCTTGGTCGCCAGCACGATCTTCTGCCGCATGCCGGGGCGCGCCGCCAGCCAGCGGCCGATGAAGCTTTCGGTGGCCCCGCAGGTTTCCTGGCGTGCCGGCACCGAATACATCTCCGCTGTGTCGATGAAGTTGACGCCGCGCGCGACGGCGCGGTCGAGGATGGCGTGCGACTCCGCTTCGTCCACCTGCTCGCCGAAGGTCATGGTGCCCAGGCAGACGGGGGTGACGAGGAGGTCGCTCTGGCCGAGCTGGACGGTTTGCATGGCGTTACAGAGGTGGCGGTGCGGGGAATCGGTCGAGCATATTAGCGGCATGCCCGAAGGACCCTCGATCGTCATCCTCAAGGAACAGGTCACGCCCTTCCTGGGGAGGACGATCCGCAAGGTCTCCGGCAACACCACGATCGAGAAGGAACGCCTGCTGCACCAGCGGGTGGAGTCCTTCCGCAGCTGGGGCAAGCACTTCCTGGTGGAGCTGCCGGACTTCAGCCTGCGCGTGCACTTCATGCTGTTCGGCAGCTACCGCATCAACGAGGACAAGAGCTTGGCGGTGCCGCGCCTGTCGCTCGGCTTCGACAACGGCGAGATCAACCTGTACGCCTGCTCCGTGCGCTTCATCGAGGAGCCGCTGGACCTGGCCTACGACTGGTGGGCCGACGTGATGTCGGAACACTGGGACCCGCAGCTGGCCATCCGGCGCCTGCGGGCGCAGCCGGACACGCTGGTGTGCGACGCCTTGCTGGACCAGGACCTGTTCGCGGGCGTGGGCAACATCATCAAGAACGAGGTGCTGTTCCGCATCCGCGTGCATCCGCTGTCCACCGTGGGCGCGCTGCCGGCGAAGAAGCTGCGCGAACTGGTGGCGCAGGCGCGGCAGTACAGCTTCGACTTCTACGAATGGAAGAAGCGGTACGTGCTGAAGAAGCACTGGCTGGCGCACACGAAGCGCACCTGCCCGCGCTGCGACATCCCGCTGCAGAAGGCGCACCTCGGGCGGACGAACCGGCGCAGCTTCTTCTGCGGGAACTGCCAGCTCATGTACGCCTGAGCGCTGCGCGCAGCGCCGGGGTTCCTGGCATCACCCCCGCCTGCGGGATCACTCGGCTCCGGCCGAACCTTCGGCGGTCGGCACGTCGCCGGGGCCCGCGCCCATGGCGGAGGAAGGCGGAGGTGGCGGGGGCGGCTCGAACTCCGGTTGCGGCGGCGCCACCACGACCG
>DASWUI010000026.1:0-2191 GCA_036401715.1 Ramlibacter sp.
GAGGAGCGGATGTATCTCGGCTTGTCGGCCAGCGCCCATTCCGCGCCGTCGGGATTGATGCGCGGGCAGACGTAGATCGCGCGCGTATCGAGCAGGCGCGTGGTCTCGGGGTCCCTGCCGTAGCCCTGTTCCAGCGTGTGCCGGAAGTAGAGGCACGCCGTGGACGCGGCGAGCTCCGCGGCGTGGATGTTGCCGTCCACCCAGAACGCCGGCTTGTCGGACGCGGGCGCCGCGCGCGTGTTGCTCGCGGTGACCACCCAGATGTCGCGGCCCTCGTGGCTCCTGCCGATGCTCTCGAGCGCGAAGAGATGCGGCGCGCGCTCGGCCAGGCCGCGCAGGATGCGGGTGAGCTCGTCATGCCGGTAGAACCGGTCGAAACTCTGCTGCATCAGGCCTGGGCCCTGCGCCGGCGGATGTGCTTGACGATGACCGGCACGACCAGCACCGCCACGGTGATGGCCAGCAGCAGCGCCGAGATGCCGTGGGTCACGAAGATGCTCCAGCTCCCCTGGCTGATGGAAAGCGAGCGGCGCATCTGTTCCTCGGCGAGCGGCCCGAGGATCATGCCCACGATGACCGGCGCCGTCGGGAACCCGTAGCGCCGCATGAGGAACCCGGCAAGGCCGATGGCGTAAAGCAGGAACACGTCGAAGGAGGACTGCCGCATGCCGTACACGCCCATGGTGGCGAAGACGAGGATCCCGGCATAGAGCTGCGGGCGCGGGATGTGCAGCAGCTTCACCCAAAGGCCCACCAGGGGAAGGTTCAGCACCAGCAGCATCACGTTGCCGATGTAGAAGCTCGCGATGAGGCCCCACACCAGCGCGGAGTTGGCCTCGAAGAGCAGCGGCCCCGGCTGCAGCCCGTACTGCTGGAAGGCCGACAGCAGGATCGCGGCCGTGGCCGAGGTGGGCAGGCCCAGCGTCAGCAGCGGCACCATGGCGCCCGTGGAAGACGCGTTGTTCGCCGCCTCGGGGCCGGCCACCCCTTCGATCGCGCCCTTGCCGAACTCCTCCGGATGTTTGGTGAGCTTCTTCTCCACGGCGTACGAGAGGAACGTCGGGATCTCGGCGCCGCCCGCCGGGATGGAGCCGAAGGGAAAGCCGATGATCGTGCCGCGGATCCACGGGCCGAACGAGCGCTTCCAGTCTTCGGCCTTCATCCAGATCGAGCCGCGGATCGCCTCGAGCTTTTCCTGCGCCATGTTGAGCTTCGAGGCGAAGTAGAGCGTCTCGCCGACGGCGAAGAGCCCCACCGCGACCGTCACCACCTCGATGCCGTCGAGCAGCTGCGGCGTGTCGAAGGCGAAGCGCGCCTGCCCCGTCTGGTTGTCGATGCCGACCAGGCCGATGGCGAGCCCCAGGGCCAGGCTCACCAGGCCGCGCAGCGTGGACTCGCCCAGCACCGACGAGACCGTGGTGAACGCGAGCACCATCAGCGCGAAGTATTCCGGCGGCCCGAACTTCAGCCCCATCTCCACCACCAGCGGCGACAGGAAGGTGAGCCCGATGGTGGCGATGGTTCCCGCGATGAACGAGCCGATGGCGCTGGTGGAAAGCGCCGGCCCCGCGCGCCCGCGCTTGGCCATCTCGTTGCCCTCCATCGCGGTCACGATGGTGGCGCTCTCGCCGGGCGTGTTGAGCAGGATCGAGGTAGTGGAGCCGCCGTACATGGCGCCGTAATAGATCCCGGCGAACATGATGAGCGCGCCGCTCGCGTCCACCTTGGTGGTGATCGGCAGCAGCAGCGCCACCGTGACGGCGGGGCCCACGCCGGGCAGCACCCCCACCGCGGTGCCCAGCAGGCAGCCCACCAGGCACCACATGAGGTTCTGCACCGACAGGGCGACCTGGAAGCCCTGCAGCAGCTGCGCGAGGACGTCCATCAGATGAGGCCCTTGAGGATGCCGGCCGGAAGCGTGAGGCCCAGGCCGGGCAGCACGCCGATGGCGGTGCCGAGCGCGCAGCCGACGAAGGCCCACATGAGATTGATCGGCGAGGCCGCCGTCACGAAGCCGCCGAGCAGTTGCTGCCACAGGTCCATGGTGCGCCGCTCCGAAGGCAAGCCGGTCGGCGGGCTGCGTGCCACCGCCCAGGACTTCGCCACCGGGATGCTGATCGCCGCGCCGGCCTTCTGGTTGTTCACCAAGCTGCTGGCGATCAACCTGCCGGGCCTGACCGGCAGCGGCTGG
>DASWUI010000027.1:0-2023 GCA_036401715.1 Ramlibacter sp.
GAGGCTCGCCTGCAGCTGCTGCACCAGCCAGTCGCCGGCGCTGTCCTCGTCGCGCACGAGGCCGGCATCCACCGCGCTCTCCAGGCCCTCGGAATACGAGAACCCGCCCACCGGCAGGGCCGGCGAGGCGAGCCACATGAGCTGCAGCAGCGCCGCGTCAGTGGTCGTGGTGGTGTCCGTGGCCGCCGTGGTCGTGGCCCGGGTGTTCGTGCTCATGGTGTCCATGGTCGTGGTGGCCGTGGGCGGCCTGCGCGGCGTAGGCGCCGCCTTCCGGCTCGAACGGCGCCTGCGTCTCGAGCACCACCAGGTGCATCGCCCGCAGCATGTCGGCGAGCACGTGGTCCGGCTCGATCTTCAGGTGGTCGGGCTTGAGCTCGATGGGAACGTGGCGGTTGCCCAGGTGGTAGGCCGCGCGGATCAGGTCGAACACGGTGCCGCGGTCGGCCACGTGCTGGATCACCAGCACCGGCTGCTTCGCGGCGATCACGCGCACCATGGAGCCGTCCTCCGCCACCAGCACGTCGCCGCCGCGCACGACGGTGCCGCGCGGCAGGAACACGCCGAGCTGGCGGCCCTGCGAGTCGGTGGCTTCGAAGCGGCTTTTCTGGCGCACGTCCCAGTCGAGTTCGACGGTGGCGGCGCGCTTGAGGAGGACGGGGGCGAGGCCCTGGCCCTGGGGGAGGAGCTTGGTGACGGTCAGCATGGCGGGATTGTCACTCCGCGTTCGTCCATTTCATCCCCCGTGCCCCCTGACCATGACATGAAAGGCCGGCCATCCTGTCAGAACAGGAAGTACCTCTGCGCCATCGGCAGCATCGTCGCCGGGTCGCAGGTGAGCAGCTGGCCGTCCGCCCGCACCGCATAGGTCTGCGGATCGATCTCCATCTTGGGCAGGTAGCCGTTGTGCACCAGGTGCTGCTTGCGCACGCCGCGGATGTCCTTCACCGCGCTCACGTTCTTGCGCAGCCCGAACTTCTCCTGCACCCCCGCCGCCAGCCCGGCCTGCGACAGGAAGGTGATCGAGCCGCGGTGCAGCGCGCCGCCGAAGCTGCCGAACATCGGGCGATAGTGCACCGGCTGCGGCGTCGGGATGGAGGCATTCGCGTCGCCCATGGCGGCCATCGCGATGAAGCCGCCCTTGAGGACCAGCGCCGGCTTCACGCCGAAGAACGCCGGCTTCCAGACCACGAGGTCCGCCCACTTGCCGGGCTCGATGCTGCCCACCTCGTGGCTGATGCCGTGCGCGATCGCCGGGTTGATCGTGTACTTGGCGACGTAGCGCCTGGCGCGGAAGTTGTCGTTGCGTCCGCCGTCGCCCGGCAGCCTGCCGCGCTGCAGCTTCATCTTGTGCGCGGTCTGCCAGCAGCGCAGGATCACCTCGCCCACCCGCCCCATGGCCTGCGAGTCGGACGAGAACATGCTGATGGCGCCCAGGTCGTGCAGGATGTCCTCGGCCGCGATCGTCTCCTTGCGGATCCGGCTTTCGGCGAAGGCCAGGTCCTCGGGAATGGCGGGGTCCAGGTGGTGGCACACCATCAGCATGTCGACGTGTTCGTCGAGCGTGTTGACGGTGTAGGGCATGGTCGGGTTGGTGGACGAGGGCAGGAAATTGGCCTCGCCCACCACGCGCAGGATGTCGGGCGCATGGCCGCCACCCGCGCCCTCGGTGTGGAAGGCGCAGATGCCGCGGCCCTTGGTGGCGGCGATCGTGTTCTCCACGAAGCCGGATTCGTTCAGGGTGTCGGAGTGGATCGCCACCTGGATGTCCAGTTCGTCCGCCACGTCCAGGCAGTTGCTGATCGCCGCCGGCGTGGTGCCCCAGTCCTCGTGCAGCTTCAGGCCGATCACGCCGGCTTGCACCTGCTCGCGCAGGGCCTGCGGCAGGCTGGCGTTGCCCTTGCCCATGAAGCCCAGGTTCATCGGGAAGGCATCGGCGGCCTGCAGCATGCGCTCGATGTTCCAGGGGCCGGGCGTGCAGGTGGTGGCGAAGGTGCCGGTGGCGGGCCCCGTGCCGCCGCCGAAC
>DASWUI010000028.1:0-12818 GCA_036401715.1 Ramlibacter sp.
AGCCTTCCACCTGCACGAACACCGCGCCGGGGCTGCGCTGCGCGCCCAGCAGCAGCGGCACGCCCAGCATGCCTTCGCTGCCGATCGTGCCGACCTCGATCGGCGTGTCGGCGGCGGAGGCGGCGCCCAGCATCGACAGCACGCCTTCGGCCGGAAACCAGGCATCGGTCATGGGCTGCGCTTCCTGGTACAGCATCTGGCGCAGCTCGAGCCGCGCGGGCTCGAGCGCGTGCCCGATGGCCTGCAGCGTGGCGCCGTCCAGCAGCGCCAGCAGGCGGTTGCCGCGCAGGTCGGAAAGCGGGTTGTCCATGCGTTCGTCCATCGTTTTACACCGGGCCCTCGTTATACCGGCAAGCGCTCGCCTATAGTGCGGCCATGTACGAATCCGGACACGGCGCAGCGGGCTCGCACGAAGAGTTGCGGGCCGCGCTTCGGCGGCTCGAGGAAGTGCTGCTGCGCCACGGGCGGGAACTGCCGCCCCCGCACCAGGATGGCCGCGACTATGTGCTGCTGCAGGCCATGCGGCGCTGCCGGGCCATGATGCAGCAGGAGCTCTCGCGTCTGCGCTTCCTGCTGGCCGACCAGGGCTGAGCAGCGTGCCTCAGGCGGGCTCGAGGTAGGGCTGCCAGGCATCCACCGACACGCGCAGTCCCGGCGCGGCGTCGGCGCCCCACAGTTCCACGGCATCGAAGGCCACCGTGTACAGCGGCTGCGGCTGCTCGCCCAGGCCCTGCGCATGCGTGTCGGCGAACACGTGGCGGCCATGCACCCGCTCGATGGTGCCCACCTTGCCGCGCGCATAGCCGGGCAGCCGCGTGTGATGCGGCACCGGGTGCGCGCGCGTGCGGACGCGATCGCCCACGGCGAACCGCGCCGGCGGACCCTCGGGGCGCCAGGTGGGCGAGCCTTTCGCGAGCGCCGCCGCGACCTCGTCCGCATGCAGCACGCGGGCCACGGGCACCGGCGGGTGCAGCATGCGGCCGCCGGCGATTTCGTCCGGCAACACCTGGCCGCGCTCGGCCATCAGCTTTTCCAGCGCGGCGAGCCAGATGCGGTAGTAGCTGAGGCGCCCGTAGTCGGGCAGCGTCTCGCGCGCCGAACGGCTCATGTCGATGTTCCAGCTGCCGGTGGCGCCCATCGCCAGCACGATGGCCAGCGCGGCCGGCTCCCAGGGTTCGTGGAAGCGCACGTCTTCGTCCTCGGGCACCACGGGACCGTGACCGAGCTGGCCGCCGAGGTCGGCATGGCTGGAGTAGGGCACGCTCATGGCGACTTCGGCAGGCCGGTGCCTATCATGGAGTCGCGCGTCACCAGTGCCGCGAGCTGTTCCTCGCCGAGGCCCTCGGTGCCGGCGGGCCGCTGCGGGATCACGAGGTAACGCACTTCCGCGGTCGAGTCCCACACCCGGATCTGCGTGTGCGGGGGCAGGGTGATGCCGAAGTCCGCCAGCACGCCGCGCGGGTCGCGCACCGCGCGCGCGCGATAGGGCGCGCTCTTGTACCAGACCGGCGGCAGGCCCAGCACCGGCCAGGGATAGCAGCTGCACAGCGTGCAGACCACCATGTTGTGGACTTCGTCGGTGTTCTCCACCGCCACCATGTGTTCCCCCTGCCGGCCGGTGTAGCCCAGGGAAGCGATGGCCCCGGAGGCGTCGCGCATGAGCCAGTCGCGAAAGGCGGGATCGACCCAGGCCCTGGCCACGACCTGCGCGCCGTTGCGCGGGCCGACGCGCGTCTGGTAGGTATCGACGATCTCGTCGAGGACGGCCGGGTCGATGTAGCCCTTCTGCGTCAGCACGCTCTGCAGTGCGCGCACGCGCAGCTCGGTTTCGTCCAGCTCGCTGTGCTCGTGCTCGTGCTCGTGCCCGTGGTCATGCGAATGCGCCATACCCGGCAGTGTGCCCGCGCGATCGACCGGATTCAAGCCCTTGTCCGACAGGCCCGCCAGCCGTGGCGGGCAAAGCTTTTCGCTGCACGTTCCGCAGGAGAAAAGATTGCAGACAGGTCAACACGGCTACCCGCGCCCGCAGCTTCAGCGCGCCGACTGGATGTCGCTCAACGGCAAGTGGCGCTTCCGCTTCGACGACGGCGCGTCCATCGGCTGTCCCTCGGACGTGGACGGGTGGCCGATGGAAATCGTGGTGCCCTACCCGCCGGAGTCCAGGGCCAGCGGCGTGCACGACCGGGGCTTCCACAAGGCGTGCTGGTACCAGCGCGACTTCGAGCTCAAGCCCGGCAAGGACCGCGTCATCCTGCGCTTCGGCGCGGTCGACTACCATGCCCGCGTCTGGGTCAACGGCCAGCTGGCGGTGACGCACGAGGGCGGCCACACCCCGTTCTGGGCCGACATCACCGACATGCTGGACAAAAGCGGCCGCCAGGTCGTCACCGTGCGTGCCGAGGACGACCCGCACGACCTGACCAAGCCGCGCGGCAAGCAGGACTGGCAGCTGGAGCCGCATTCGATCTGGTATCCCCGCACCACGGGCATCTGGCAGACCGTGTGGATCGAGCGGGTGAACCGCGCCTACATCGACAAGGTCCGCTGGACGCCGCGGCTGGAAGGCTTCGCCATCGGCTTCGAGGCGCGCATCCAGGGCGACACCGGCGAGGACGCCTCGCTGGAGCTGGAGCTCAGGCACGGCGAACGGCTGCTGGCCAGGGACCGCTACCGCGTGGTCGACGGCGAAGTGGACCGCTTCGTGGTGCTGTCCGACCCGGGCATCGACGACTTCCGCAACGAGCTCCTGTGGAGCCCCGAGCGGCCGACGCTGATCGACGCCAGGCTGCGACTGTGGATCAACGGCGAGATGGTGGACGAGGTCGCCTCGTACACCGCGCTGCGCTCGGCCAACGTGCTGCGCGACCGCTTCATGCTCAATGGCCGGCCCTACGTGCTGCGCATGGTGCTCGACCAGGGTTACTGGCCCGACACGCTGCTGGCCTCGCCGGGCGACGACGCGCTGCGGCGCGACGTGGAACTGGCCAAGGCGATGGGCTTCAACGGCGTGCGCAAGCACCAGAAGATCGAGGACCCGCGCTACCTGTACTGGGCCGACCGGCTGGGGCTGCTGGTGTGGGAGGAGATGCCCTCGGCCTACCGCTTCACCCGCACGGCCATCAAGCGCATCGTGCGCGAGTGGAGCGAGGCGATCGACCGCGACTACAGCCATCCCTGCATCATCGTCTGGGTGCCGTTCAACGAATCCTGGGGCGTGCCCGAGCTGCCCTCGGTGCAGGCGCACCGGCACGCGGTGGAGGCCCTCTACCACCTGACCAAGACCCTGGACCAGACCCGCGCCGTGATCGGCAACGACGGCTGGGAATCCTCGGCCACCGACATCATCGGCATCCACGACTACGACTCCAACCTGGAGCACATCCGCCAGCGCTACGGCCCGGAGATCGAGACCGAGAAGCTGTTCGACCGCAGGCGCCCCGGCGGCCGCGTGCTGACGCTGGACGGCTACCCGCACCAGGGCCAGCCCATCATGCTCACGGAGTTCGGCGGCATCGCCTTCCAGGGCCACGCCGAGGAAGGCGTGAAGAAGGTCTGGGGCTACACGGAGATCGGCGACGCCGAGACCTTCGCCAGGCTCTACGAGGCGCTGCTGGAGACCATCATCCACACCGCCCTGTTCAGCGGCTTCTGCTACACGCAGTTCGCCGACACCTTCCAGGAAGCCAACGGCCTGCTGCACGCGGACCGCACGCCCAAGATCCCGCTGGAGCGCATCCGCGCCGTGACCTCCCGGTCGCGCACCTACATCCCCGGAGCGGCCTGATGCACCGTCTCGAGCTGACCAAGCCGGACGGCCGGCGCATGACGCTGTACGCGCGCCGGCCGCTGCCGGACGGGCTGCAGGCGCCGAGCCCCTTCGCCGATCCGCTCACGGGCGGGGCGCACCTGCGCTGGCATCCGCTGCGCGGCGAATGGGTGACGTATGCCGCGCACCGGCAGGGGCGCACCTTCCTGCCGCCGCCGGAGTACAACCCGCTGGCGCCCATGACCGACCCGGCCAACCCGACGGAGGTGCCGGCGGGGCCCTGGGACGTGGCGGTGTTCGAGAACCGCTTCCCTTCGCTCGGCGGCCTCGTGCCGCAGCCGCCGGCGCTGATCGTGCCGACGGCGCCGGCGGAGGGACGCTGCGAGGTGGTCGTGTTCACGCAGGACCGCCACGCCTCGCTGGGGGCGCTGCCGCTGGATCACATCGAGCTGCTGCTGCAGGTGTGGGGCGACCGCACCCGCCGCATCGGCGCCGAGGAGCACATCCGCTACGTGCTGCCCTTCGAGAACCGCGGCGCCGAGGTCGGCGTGACGCTGCACCATCCGCACGGCCAGATCTACGCCTACCCGGTGGTGCCGCCGGTGCCCGAGCGCATGCAGCACGTCGCGGCGGAACACTACGCGAAGCATGGGCGCGGGCTGCTGGAGACGCACATCGAGGGCGAGCGGCGCGACGGCCGCCGCATGCTGTACGAGGGGCCGCACGCGGTCGCCTTCGTGCCGGTGTGCGCGCGCTATCCCTACGAGGTCTGGATCGCGCCGACGCGGCAGGTGGCAGGCTTCGCGGAGCTGGACGACGCGGTGCGCGGCGACCTGGCGCGCGCGCTCAAGACCGTGCTGCTGAAGTACGACGGGCTGTGGCAGCGGCCTTTTCCCTACCTGATGGCCTGGTACCAGGCGCCCACCGACGGCCGCACGCACCCGGAGTCGCACCTGCATGCGCAGCTGTGGCCGCCGTACCGCACGCGCGACCGGTTGAAGTACCTCGCGGGCACCGAGCTGGCGGCGGGCTTCTTCGCGATGGACGCCCTGCCGGAGGAGAAGGCGCGCGAGCTGCGGCAGGTGGAGGCGAGGATCGCATGACGCCGGAATTCGATGCCGTGGCCGACGCGCCGGGGCGGGTGAACCTGCTGGGCGAGCACACCGACTACAACGATGGCTTCGTGCTGCCGGTGGCGATCAGCCAGCGCACGCACGTGGCCATGCGGCGCAACGGCACCGCGCGCTTCTCGCTGCACGCGCAGGAGCTCGGCGAGACCGTGCGCTTCAGCTTCGACGAACCGCCGCGAGAGCACTTCGCCACCTACGTCTATGGCTGCCTGGTGCTGGCCCGCGCCCAGCGCGCCGACGTGCCGGGGCTGGACATCGAGGTCCGCTCCGAGGTGCCCATGGGCGTGGGCCTGTCTTCCAGCGCAGCGCTGGAGGTGGCGACGCTGCGCTGCCTGCGGCGGCTGCTGGACCTGCCCTTCGACGACGTGCTGATCGCGCAGCTGGCGCAGAAGGCCGAGATCGAGTTCGCGCAGGTGCGCTGCGGGATCATGGACCAGATGGCGTCCAGCCTCGCCGCCACCGACCGCGCCTTGCTGATCGACACGCGCTCCCTGGAGCGGCGCGACGTGCCGCTGCCCGCGGGCAGCGCCGTGCTGGTGCTGGACTCGGGCGTGGCGCGCACGCTGGCGGGCAGCGGCTACAACCAGCGGCGCAGCGAGTGCGAACAGGCGGCGCGGATGCTCGGGGTGGCGTCGCTGCGCGACGTGCGGGACGAGGCTGCGATCGGGCAGCTGCCCGACGTGCCCAAGCGCAGGGCGCGCCATGTGTTCACCGAGAACGCGCGCGTGCTGCGCGCGGCGGAGTGCAGCGATGCCGGCGAGTTCGGCAAGCTGATGAATGCGTCGCATGCCAGCCTGCGCGACGACTACGAGGTGTCGACGCCCGAGCTGGACCTGCTGGTGCGCTGGCTGCAGGCCGAGGAAGCGGTGTATGGGGCGCGGCTGACGGGCGCCGGATTCGGCGGCGCGTGCGTGGCGCTGTGCCGCGCGGACGCGGTGCGGCAGGTGGCCGACGACGTGCTGGCGGCGTACAACGGGGCCGGGCACCGGGGGAGGCAGCTGGTGCCGGCGAGGTGAGGGGGGCCCGCCCTTGCCGCGGGGCGCAACGTGTCAAGAACGCGGGAGGCGGACCCGGCCGGTGAAACCGTCCTCCGTTGCCTGACGCCGCGTCGCGGGCTCAGCGTTGCGCCATGCCCTTGTGCTCCCATTGCCAGGCATGCGCGATGATGGTCTCGATGTCCGCGTACTGTGGCAGCCAACCGAGCTCCTCGCGCGCGCGCCTCGCGTCGGCGACCAGCACCGGCGGATCGCCCTCGCGCCGCGGGTCGTCGCGCACGGGGATGGGGTGGCCCGTCACGCGCCGCGCCGCCGCGATCACTTCATTGACCGAGTGGCCGTTGCCGTTGCCGAGGTTGTAGACCGTCGTGGCAGCGCCTTCGCCGAGCTTGCGCAGTGCCAGCAGGTGCGCCGTGCACAGGTCCTGCACGTGGATGTAGTCGCGGATGCAGGAGCCGTCCGGCGTCGGGAAGTCCGCGCCGAAGCGCGCGATCTGCGCGCGCCGGCCGGAGGCCACCTGCAGCACCAGCGGGATCAGGTGCGTCTCCGGTTCGTGCCGCTCGCCGATGCTGCCGTCCGGGTGCGCGCCGGCCGCGTTGAAGTAGCGCAGCGCGATCGAGCGCAGCCCGTAGGCGCAGCTGTAGTCCTGCAGCGCCTTCTCCACCGCCAGCTTGCTGTTGCCGTAGGGGTTGATCGGATTCTGCGGATGCTGCTCGGTGATCGGCACTTCCACCGGGTTGCCGTACACGGCGGCCGTGGACGAGAAGATGAACTGCTTCACCCCGCAGTCCAGCATCGTGTCCAGCAGCGCCAGCGTCTGCACGAGGTTGTTGCGCCAGTACTTCGCCGGCGCCGCCATCGATTCGCCGACCAGGCTGGCCGCCGCGAAGTGCATGACGCACTGCGGCTGGAATTCGCGCAGCAGCGCCGCCATGAAGCCGGCGTCGCCGATGTCCCCGTTGCGGAAGGTGGCCTCGCCCACGGCCTGGGCATGGCCGGTGGCCAGGTTGTCCACCACCACCGGGTGGAAGCCGCTTTCCAGCAGCATGCGCACCATGTGCGAACCGATGTAGCCGGCGCCGCCGGCCACCACCACGGAAGGAAGGGCAGTCTTGCTCATGACAATTCGACTTCGGATGGTTCATGGTGGCCCGCCGGCGCCGCGCATTCCTGCAGGTAGCGCTCCAGGCCGTCCTCCAGCGTCGGCATGACCAGGCCGCGTTCGCTGCCCAGCGCCGAATAGCGCGGCCGCTCCGCTCTCTGCCCCAGCGTGACGCCCGGCACGCCCTGCACCAGGCTGGTGTCCAGGCGCGCCGCCTCGGCGGCCATGCAGGCCAGCAGCGACCAGCTCACCGCGCCGCGGTTGGCCAGGTGCCAGATGCCGCTTTCGCCGTCCACCAGCAGGTCCAGTGCCAGGCTGCACAGGTCGGGCACGTAGGTGGGCGAGACCCACTGGTCCTGCGCCGCCTTCCAGGGCTCGCCGCGCGCGAGGGCCGCCAGCGCGAGGGTGATGAAGTTGTGCCGGTCCCAGGGGCCGAAGAACGCCGCGGTGCGGATCACCAGCGCGCTGCGGCAGAAGGAGATCATGCGCCGCTCGGCCTCGCGCTTGGCCCGGCCGTAGGCGTTGAGCGGGCGTGTCCGGTCGCCCTCCACGTAGGGCTGCTCCTTGCCGCCGTCGAACACCAGGTCGCTGGAGAAGCTCATGAGGCGCACGCCCTCGCGCTCGCAGGCCTGCGCCAGCACCTGCGGGCCCGTCACGTTCTCGCGCCACTGCCGCGGGTCGCCCTCGGCATCGTCGACCCGCACGAACCCGGCGGTGTTGACGACGGCCCAGGGCTGCCAGTGCTCCAGCGCGGCCGCCACGGACGCGGGCTCCGCCACGTCCATGTCGGCGCGGCGCAGCAGCCGGTGCGGGAGGCCGCGCAGCTCGCAGAGGCGGGCGAAGGCCTGCCCCAGCGTGCCCGTGCCGCCGGTGATCAGCAGCGTGCGCCCGCGCACGGGCAGCGCCTGCACCGGCCCGTGCGGCGGGTACTTCAGCCGCTGTTCGCGCTGCCACCAGCCGGGTCCGTCCAGCGCCGGGTGCAGGGGGGCCTGGCCGCGCGCGAGTTCGCGCGCGAGGCCGGCCAGCGCCGTCTCCCGCGGCGGCTGCGAACGCACGTCCCACAGGCCCGGCTCGTAGTGGCCGTCGTCGCGCGTGACCAGGCTGTTCCAGTCGAAGCTGCCGAACGCCGCCCAGCAGGTGACCGCGCGGATGTCGTGCCCTTCGGCCCGCACCGTCTCGGCGGCGCGCCAGGCCTGGTGCAGCCAGCGCAGCTGCTCCTCGCGCGAGCAGCCCAGGTGCACTTCGGTGATCGCCACCGGCAGGCCGTAGCGCTGCGCGCTTTCGCGCAGCCGCGCCGCGAAGCTGCCGACGATGTCCCCGCCCACGCGCACCGTCTCCACGTCCGCGTAGCGGTCGCGGCCATTGCCGCCGACGTAGTGCGGCGGGTACAGGTCCACCCGCGCATCCAGGTGCCGTTCGCTGGTCAGGTAACTGTTGATGCCGAGGATGTCGGGCGGGCAGGGCGCGAGCTGGAAGGCCAGCAGCTCCTCCTCGCTGGCACCCCACTGGCGCAGGTACTCCCACAGGCCGTGCTCCGCATCGACCCTGCCGGTGAGCAGGTCGAAGGTGAGCCAGCGGCGCAGGTTCTCGAACTCCGCCTGGTACTCCAGGCCGGGCGAGCAGGTGGTGAAGCCGAGGTCCTCGGTCTGCACCAGCTGCGCATCGGGGATGGCCTTGCGGATCGCACGCATCGCCAGCTGGGTGCCGCGCATCTCGTGCAGGAAGGCGCGCACGAAGCTCGCGTCGTCGTGCTTGTGCGGATACCACACGCCGTACAGGCCGCTGAAGCGGGCGGTGGTCAGCGGCTCGTTGACGGGCGTCCAGCAGCGGATGTGCGGGTAGCGCTCGGCGGCGCGCGCCGCGTATTCCGCCAGCAGCTCGGGGAAGGCGGGGTCCAGCAGGTGGGTCCAGGCGGGGCCGCTGCCGTGGTGCAGCAGGCCGGCGATCGGCTCGACGCCCAGCTCGCCCAGGCGCGCGATGCGCTCGTCGGTCCAGCTCCAGTCGCAGCTGCCGCGCGTGCCTTCGATACGCTCCCAGACGACGGGAAAGCGCACCCGCGCCACGCCGAGGCCGGCGAGGCGGTCCATGTCATCGAGGCGGTGGGCGAAGCCGCTGGCCGGGAGCTGGTCCTTGAACCTGTCCCCCACCCGGTTGACCGTGCATTCCGGGCCGGCCCACAGTTCGATGCGCATCAGGTGGCCACCGACGCCGCGAGCGCCGTGGCGGTGTCGATGCTGCGGTCGGCCGCTTCGTGCGCCGCGTGCAGCCGCTTGAACGCGGCCAGCGCCTGGCCCACCACCTGGTCCATGTTGTAGTAGCGGTAGGTCGCCAGCCGGCCGACGAAGGTCACGTTGGGCGTGTCGTCCGCCTCCGCTTCGTACTTGCGGTACAGCTCCGCGTTCTCGGGCCGCGGCACCGGGTAGTAGGGATCGCCCTCGGCGCACGGATATTCGTAGACGACCGAGGTGGTGGGATGCTCCTGGCCGGTGATGTGCTTGAACTCGCTGATGCGCGTGTAGCCGTAGTCGTTGGGATAGTTGACGGTGCCCACCGGCTGGAACTGCTCGCGCGGCACGTTCACGTGTTCGAAGCGCAGGCTGCGGTAGGGCAGCTTGCCGTACTTGTAGTCGAAGAACGCGTCCACCGGGCCGCTGTACACCATGTGCTTCCACGGGATCACGTCCACGATGTCGCGGTAGTCGGTGTTCAGCATGATCCTGATGTTCGGGTGGTGGAGCATGCGCTCGAACATGCGCGTGTAGCCGTGGCGCGGCATCGCCTGGAACCTGTCGGCGAAGTAGCGGTCGTCGCGGTTGGTGCGGGTGGGCACGCGGGCGGTGACGCTCGCGTCCAGCTCGGAAGGGTCCAGCCCCCACTGCTTGCGCGTGTAGCCGCGGAAGAACTTGTTGTACAGCTCCCGGCCGACCTTGCTGACCACCACGTCCTCTGAGGTGCGGACCTCCTCCTTCTTCTCGGCCACCGACTCGAGGAACTTCTCGACCTCGAAGGAGGTGAGGTTCAGGCCATAGAGCCTGTTGATGGTGTCCAGGTTGATCGGCATGGGCACCATCTGCCCGTCCACGCTGGCCAGCACCCGGTGCTGGTAGGGCCGCCATTCGGTGAACTTCGACAGGTACTCGAAGATGTCTTCCGAGTTGGTGTGGAAGATGTGCGGGCCGTAGGGGTGGATGAGGACCCCGTTGTCGTCGTAGCGGTCGTAGGCGTTGCCGCCGATGTGCGGGCGCTTGTCGACGATGAGGACGCGCTGTCCGAGCACGTTGGCCAGGCGCTCGGCGAGCACGCTGCCGGCGAAGCCGGCGCCGACGATGAGGTAGTCGAATCCGGCGTGGCCGGGCACGGCGGCGGCGGCCGCGCGCTCGAGGTCTTGGCTGATCTTGTCCATGGGAGTTCTCCGTTACTGCTGGGTCGGCCGGGATCGGCCCGACGGCCGACCCGGCCGGAGGGAATCAGCTGGCCGCGGCGCCGGTCGGGGCCGCAGCGGCCGATGCGGCGGACGCGCGCGCGAGCTCGGCCGCGATGTCGGCGACCGGCGCGAGTTCCTGCGCCTCGCGCGCGGCTTCGGCCTGCGCGATCAGCTCGCCCATGGCCGCCGCGGTGGCGTCCCAGGACGTGCGGGCGATGATGTCCGCGACCTGGCGGTCGTGCGCCGCCTTCTCGCGGGCGCCCCGTTGCAGGAAGGACTCGCAGGCGGCCACGAAGCCGGCGGCGTCGGCGTGGATGGGCACGACGTGCCCATAGGGCTCCACGACGTCGCGGATCGCGGTGCTGACGCAGGGACGGCCGCACGCCATGTACTCGAGCGTCTTGGTCGGACTGATGAACCTGGTGGACTCGTTCAGCGCGAACGGCAGCAGGCAGACGTCCCAGCCGTTGATGAACGCGGGCAGGTCGTCGTAGCCCTGCTGGCCGAGCCAGTGGATGTTCGGACGCTGCGGGCAGCTGGCCGGATCGATCTTCACCACCGGGCCCACCATCACGATCTGCCAGTCGGGCCGCCGGTCGGCGACGCCGGCGATCAGGTCCAGGTCGATGCGCTCGTCGATGACGCCGCAGTAGCCCAGGCGCGGGTGGGGGACGTGCTCCTGCAGCGGATGGTCGCCGGTGCCCTGGCGGAAGTGCAGCGCGTCCACGCTGCTGGGGAAGCAGTGCACGTTGCGGTGGCGGGATTTCTTCGCGTTGTGGAGGCTGCGGCCACCGGTGAAGACGACGTCGGCGGCCTTGAACAGCGCCGTTTCCTGGTCGATCAGCTCGCGCGGCGCGCCGCGGAACATGGACAGTTCGTCCATGCAGTCGTACACGATGCCGTCCGGCGCCAGCCGGTCGGCCATGGGCAGCGCCATGGGCGTGTAGAACCAGATCCAGTAGTCGGTGACGTCCTGCTCCTGCAGGGATCGGGCCACCAGCCGCTGCAGCACGGCCTTGTGTTCGGGATGGAAGCCGTGCTGGGGGCCGCGCACGTGCGGGCGCCAGACTTCGACGCCGGGCGCGGCGGTGATGGTCTCGATGCGGTCCTCGGCCGCGCCGGGCAGCGGCTCCTCGATGAAGATCACCGGCCAACGCTGGGCCAGGCGGGAGAGCAGGTGCTGCGGGCGTTGATAGACGAAGTTCCAGCGCAGGTGGGAAAAGACGACGAGGGATTTCATGGAGGACATTCTCGGGAGCGATTGCGCGACCATGCGACGCAGGCACGGCCAAATAGGCTGCGTCCTACGCGATGCGCCAAGGCGTGCTGGCGAGCCGTGGCAGGCGTGGAGCCCGCGCGCGCGGCAGAGGCAGTGCCGCGGATGCGCCGGTGCCGTCCTACAGCGCGCTTCCGTGCAGCACTACGTGCGCGGTGGGCCGCGGCTTGCCAACATCGGGGATACACAAAGGAGCCCGCGTATGAAGACTTCCATCAGCCTTACCCTTCTCGGCGCGGCCGTGCTCGCAGGCTGCAGCACCCGCCCCGTGGTCACCGCGCCGGTCGTCACCGCACCGGTCGTCACGGCGCCGGTCGTCGCCACCACCGTCGCCGCGCCCACCGCGGTCATCGGCGCGCCCGCATCCAAGCTCTCGTCGGCCGACCTGCAGTTCGTCGCGGTCGCCGCCGGTGCCGGCATGTACGAGGTCGAAGCCGCGCGCATGGGCGTGAGCAAGGCGCGCGACCCGCAGGTGCGCAGCTATGCGCAGATGCTGCTGGACCACCACACGGCGAACAACAACGAGCTGACGACGCTCGTGGGCGGCAAGGGCCACCGCATCGCGCCCGGCCTGCCGGCGTCGCTGCAGCAGAAGGTGAACACGCTGTCCGGCCTGGCCGGCGCCGACTTCGACCGCGAGTTCGTGAGGATGACGGGCGTGCAGGACCACACCGCCACCATCGCCGCGTTCGAACAGGGCCGCCGCACGGTCACCGACCGCGACCTGCAGGCCTACATCGACAAGACCCTGCCGACGCTGCGCACGCACCTGCAGCAGGCGCAGGACCTTGCCGGCCGCATGGCGGGGTGACGCGGCAACGCAGCGCTTCCGCGACGCGTTGATGCCCGTGTCCGCCGGCCCGGTCGACAGCCAGCCCCTGGTGCTGCTCAAGGCGGGAGAGCTGCGCGTGGTGCTCGCCCCGCAGTGCGGTGGCTCCATCGCCGGTTTCAGCCGGCACTGGCGCGAGGGCCGGCGCGTGCGCGAGCTGCACTGGCTGCGGCCGGCCACCGCGGCCGGCCTGGTGGCGCGCAACCCGCTGGCCATGGCCAGCTTTCCCCTGGTGCCCTTCTGCAACCGCATCCGCAACGGGCGGGCGCAGTTCGAGGGCCGGGAGATCCGCTTCC
>DASWUI010000029.1:0-3844 GCA_036401715.1 Ramlibacter sp.
CGGGAGCCTGCAGCGCGTGGACGCGGTGCTGAAGGAGGCGCAGGGCATCGCCGGCAACGTGAACAAGGCGACCGAGGACCTGGGCAGCCTGCGCGGCGACGTCGAGGCCAACCTGCGCAAGATCGAGGACCTGATCAACGACCTCAACCGCAAGTGGCCGTTCGCCAAAGACCGCAAGATCGAATTGCCATGAAGACCGGCTCCCCCCCGAAGCGGCCTGCGGCCGCATCCCCCTCGAGGGGGCGCCCCCGGCGGCCCGGCAAAGCCGGTTCAGCGGCGGCACTGGTGCTGGCCGTGGCGGCGTTGACGGCCTGCGGCAACAAGCCGCGGCAGCCCGACTGGCTGGTGAATGCCGACGGCGCGCAGGACCGCTACGAGCGCGCCTACCTGTCGGGCCGCGACCGGGTCGCCAGCTCGGAATTCACGCGTTTCCGCAGCGAGGTGGCGAGCACGGCGCAGCCCGGCCTGGTCGCCCGGGCGGAACTCACGCGCTGCGCGGTGCAGGTGGCGAGCCTGGACTTCTCGCCCTGCACCGGGTTCGAGCCGCTGCGCGCCGACGCCACCGACACGGAACGCGCCTATGCCGATTTCCTGGCCGGCCGGGCGACGCCGGAGCAGGCGAAGCTGCTGCCGGAGGACTACCGCCCGATCGCCAATGGCGAAGGCGGCGCCGGCGCGCTGAAGAAGATCAAGACGCCCCTGTCGCGCGTGATCGCGGCGGCGGTGCTGCTGCGCATGGAGAAGGCGGATCCGGACGTGCTGCAGGTCGGCACGAATACGTCTTCGGAGCAGGGCTGGCGGCGCGCGGTGATGGCCTGGCTGGGCGCGCAGGCGATGCGGGCGGAGAAGGCCGGGGCCGCGGAGGAAGCGGCGCGGCTGCGCCGGCGGATGCAGCTGGCGGCGGAGGAAAGGTGAGGTTCGGGGCGAAGGCCGTTCACCGCGGCCCGCGGGCGGTCCGCAAGGTGATCGAATACCGCAGTGCCTTCGTCGGCGCCACGCTGTGCTGCCATGCCCAGCGCGCCGGCCCGCGCAAGAGGTAGATCGACCGCGGCGGCACCACCAGCTTGAGGGTTCCCTCGCGCCGCCCCTTTTCGTGCGGATAAGGCCGAAAGCGCAGCACCGCCTCGTTGCCCAGCGACACCCCGACGATGTCCTCGAAATCCGGCACGTCGCGGTGCCAGCCCAGCGGCGTGCCGGGCTGGTACTCGGCCACCAGGGCCTGCGAGAAGTCCTCCGGCGCGATGCCGGCCCACGCACCGGCTCGGGCGCGCAGCGGATGCAGCCAGTCCGGCAGGGGCTCGGCCTCCTCGAGTCGCTGCCTGCCGAAGTCGTACTGCCCGCCGTAGCTCACCACCCGGCGCAGTGCCTCGTACTGCCGGTATTTCATGTGGGCCAGCGGCAGGCGCTCGACGTGGGCCACGAGCGCGGCCTCTTCCTCGCGCGAGAGGAACTCCTCCTCGCAGCGCATGCCGGGCGGCAGGGCGGGCGGCGGCGCGCCGAACAGGTCTGGCTGGCTCACCCCGCCAGTATGCGGCGCGCAAAGGAAAAAACCCGCGGACCAGCCGCGGGTTTGGATCGGACCCGGCATCCACGGGAAAAACGCGAAGCGTCTTTCCCGTGATCCGCCTTACGGCTTGGCCGCGGTCGGAAAAGGCCAGGCGGCCTGCGGGTTCAGCGTGGTCTGGGCTGCAGGCGCAGGGGCCGCAGAGGCAGAGCCGCCGTTGGACTTCGCAGCCGGCGCCTTGGCAGCGCGTTTCGCAGCCGGCGCTTTCGCAGCCTTCTTCGCGCCGCCGGAGGACTTCTTGGCGGCCTTCTTGGCGGTGCTCTTCTTCGCAGTCGCCTTGCGCGCGGTGCTCTTCTTCGCGGCCGACTTCTTGGCCGTGGTCTTCTTCGCCGCGCTCTTCTTGGCGGCCGGGCGCTTCGCGGCGGCCTTCTTCGCGGCCGGGCGCTTCGCAGCCGCCTTCTTCGCAGCCGGGCGCTTGGCCGCGGCCTTCTTGGCGGCGGGGCGCTTGGCTGCCGTCTTCTTGGCGGCCGGGCGCTTGGCGGCGGCCTTCTTCGCCGTCGTCTTGCGCGCGGTGGACTTCTTGGCCGTGGTCTTCTTCGCGGCCGATTTCTTCGCAGTTGCCATGTCACTATCTCCTGTTCAAGTTGATCAAAACATCAACCAATCAAGCACTCCGCGCATTGTTGGTAGCGCGAAGCGATCCGTGCGGTTGGGCACGCAGCCCAGCCCCACGAACACCATCGCCCGCCACGCCCCGGCCTCTTCGTGCCGTGGTGCGTGCGGGCCCTGTCCTAACCATTCGCAGTTGCCGTCAATCCCAGGAAAGAGCTCCACCCGTCTGGTATTCGATCACGCGGGTCTCAAAGAAATTGCGCTCTTTCTTCAGGTCAATCATTTCGCTCATCCAGGGGAAGGGGTTTTCCTCGTTCGGGAAAAGCGCCTCCAGGCCGATCTGCGTGGCGCGCCGGTTGGCGATGTAGCGCAGGTAGCCCTTGAACATGGATGCGTTGAGTCCCAGGACGCCGCGGGGCATGGTGTCCTCGGCGTAGCGGTACTCGAGTTCGACGGCTTTCTGGAACAGGCCCTTGATCTCCGACTTGAATGCGGAGGTCCACAGGTGCGGGTTCTCGAGCTTGATCTGGTTGATGAGGTCGATGCCGAAGTTGCAGTGCATCGACTCGTCGCGCAGGATGTACTGGTACTGCTCGGCGGCGCCGGTCATCTTGTTCTGCCGGCCCAGCGCCAGGATCTGGGTGAAGCCGACATAGAAGAACAGGCCTTCCATCAGGCAGGCGAAGACGATCAGGCTCTTCAGCAGCGTCTGGTCGGCCTCCGGCGTGCCGGTGCGGAAGTTGGGGTCCATGATCGCGTCGATGAAGGGGATCAGGAACTCGTCCTTGTCCCGGATCGACTGCACCTCATGGTAGGCGTTGAAGATCTCGCTCTCGTCCAGGCCCAGCGACTCCACGATGTACTGGTAGGCGTGGGTGTGGATCGCCTCCTCGAAGGCCTGGCGCAGCAGGAACTGGCGGCACTCGGGCGCCGTGATGTGGCGGTAGGTGCCCAGCACGATGTTGTTGGCGGCCAGCGAGTCGGCGGTGACGAAGAAGCCGAGGTTGCGCTTGATGATCCGGCGCTCGTCCTCGGAAAGCCCGTTGGGGTCCTTCCAGGTGGCGATGTCGCGGTTCATGTTGATTTCCTGCGGCATCCAGTGGTTGGCGCAGGTCGCCAGGTACTTCTCCCAGGCCCACTTGTACTTGAAGGGGACGAGCTGGTTGACGTCGGTCTGGCCGTTGATGATGCGCTTGTCGGCGGCCTGTACGCGGCGGGCGCTGGCCGGCTGCGCGGAGGAAGCGGGCGCCGCAGGGCGGGTGACGATGGGGGCGAGGGCGCCGTCGTCCAGGGTGCGCAGTGCGGGTTGCGGAACGGGGAGGGCCTGCGCGAGCGGTGAATGCATCGCCTCGCGGTTGGTGGCTAAACCGCTGCTCACGGGCTTTGACGGTGTGGGCGTGACTTCGTCGTCCCAGGTCAACATAGGTGTTCCAGTGCTCGGATTATGTGAGCCCGGATGTGGAAATCAAAGTGTCTGTTCACATCACGGGCGCATTTTGTTGCTTGATTGCATCGGCGTTCTGTCGGAGAACGCCGATACCTCTTTCATTTCTTTCGTGCTGCGCGCGTTGGCGCGTCACTGGCACGCTTCGCAGGTCGGGTCGTCGACGCCGCAGAACTTGATGTCGGTGGCCGGCGTCGCGCTCGCGGTCTGGGCCGCGATCTGCGCGCGCGCCGCCGCCGCGGCCGCCTCCATGGCGCTGTGCGCGCCTTCTCCGCTGTGCGCCG
>DASWUI010000030.1:0-1561 GCA_036401715.1 Ramlibacter sp.
TCGACGAACTGCACGAACTCCGCGTCGGGAACGGCGGCCACCAGGGCCGCCACGCCCGCGGTGCGGGCGCGCCCGGCGGTGAAGGGCCGCGAGCCGTCCAGCGCGACGCCACGCGCGCCCGCGGCCGCGGCAAACTGCAGCGAGCCGTCCGTCGATCCGGAGTCGACGTACACCACCTCGCAGGCTTCGAACGGAAGCGAGGCCAGGCAGGCGCGCAGCCGCGCGCCCTCGTTGCGGCCGATCACGACGATGCCCACGCGCCCGGCCATCGCGCCTCCTAGCGCGTCGCCCGGGTACCGAACCCGGTCGCGCGCGCCAGCCGCCACGTGAGCCTGGTGCAGCGGAACTCGCGCAGCGCCGCTCCCGGTCCATGGCCCTTCAGCAGGTCCTTGCAGGCGAGGATCGCATCGCCCAGCAGCACGAGCGCCAGGTGGGCCCCGAGGCCGGCCCGGCCGAAGTGCTTGCGCATGTACAGCACTTCGCTTTCCACCTGCAGCGCGGAGACCTGGCGCCAGGCGGACAGCCCGGCCACGGACCTGGCGCTCTCGCCGCCCACGTGCACCACGCTGGTGGACGGCAGGTAGGTGACGGTCCAGCCCGCGTCCCGCGCCCGCCGGCAGTGGTCCACTTCCTCGAAGTAGAGGAAGAAGCGCGGATCGAACAGTCCGATGTCGTCCAGCACCGCGCGCCGCACCAGGTAGTAGCAGCCGGGAACCCAGTCGCACTCGGCTTCGCGGGCGTGGTCCTCCTCGATGTCGTGCCGCGCCCCGCGGACCGACACCGCCCGTTCCAGCCCGGTGCGCCGAAGGAAGGTCGTGACGGGCGTGGGAAAGGAGCGCCGCGAGGGCTGCAGGCCGCCATCGTCACCCGTGAGGCGCACGCCGAGGATGCCGCACCGCGGGTGGGCCTCCATGTAGCGCACGCTGGTGGCGATCGTCCCGGGCGACACGAACGCATCCGTGTTCAGCAGCAGGACGTACTCGGAGCGCACGTGCGCGAGCAGCTGGTTGTTCGCGCGGCCGAAGCCCACGTTCACCTCGTTCTGGATGAACACGTCGCAGGCGAAGCGGCGGCGCAGGAGCTCCCCGGAGCGGTCGGAGGAAGCGTTGTCCACCGCGAGCAGGCGCAGCCGGATGCCCTGGTCGGCCGCCCTCTCCAGGCTGCGGCCCAGGCGGCCGAGGAGGTGGGCCGAATTGAAGCTCACGAGGAGCACGTCGACCGACGGGAGCGTGGCGTGCCCGGCACCGGCGGCCTGGCGCCCATCCATCGTCCCGGCCTGAAACTCGCAAACCGACATCCCTGGGCAACTCCGCAGCGCGCACGGCGACCCTGTGCCGTGCGTGGCACCGGATCCGTGCACGAGCGCAGTGTGGAGCAGGCACGCGCGCCTCGAAATAGCCCGATCGTGCCATCGCGAAGGACGCCTCGCGCGCATCGCCGCGACTAGCATGGCGTGCACCTGATGCAGGAGGGGAGCCCCATGCTGGCAGCCGGCCGATTTCCACTGGGCCATGCCCTGATCCACCGCGACAGCTTCGAGGAGGTTGCCCAGGAGATCCTG
>DASWUI010000031.1:0-10387 GCA_036401715.1 Ramlibacter sp.
ATCCACACCTCCCCCGGCGTGCCCCGCGGGACCTCGCGGCCCTCGTCGTCCAGCACCAGCACGGCGGCGCCGGGCAGCGGCTGGCCGACGGCCTCCAGCACCGCCGACCCGGGGGGCGGCATGGTCGTGGGCGAGGAGGTTTCGGTGGATCCATAGGCGTTGAACAGCCGGATGCCGGGGCAGTTGCGCCGCAGGCCCGCGATGGTGGCCGGCGCCATCGGCGCGCCGCCGAAACCCGCCAGGCGCAGCGACGAGAGCTCGGTCTCCTGCAGCGCGGGCTCCCGCAGCCACAGCGCGTACATCGCCGGCACCATGAGCGTGTAGCTCACGCGCTCGCGGGCCACCAGCGCCAGGCTCGCCGCGGCCTTGAAGTCCGCCAGCAGCACGACGCTGCCGCCGACGCCCGCCATCGCCAGGACCAGGGCCACCAGCCCGGTCACGTGCGAAGCGGGCACGGCCAGCAGCCCGCATTCGCCCGCGCGCAGGCCCAGCGCATGGCGGTAGTGCAGCACCGAGTGCACCAGGTTCAGGTGCGTGAGGACGGCGCCCTTGGGCGCGCCGGTGGTGCCGGAGGTGTAGAGGATGACCGCGGCGTCCTCCTCCTGCGGCTGCGCGTCGGTGAAGCCCCGCGCGTCCTGGTCCAGGAGCGCGTCCCAGCGCAGCCAGCCCTCGCTGGCTTCGCCGCCCGCCAGCGCGACGCGGCGCAGCGGCTCGCCGTCGCTCAATGCCGGCGGGACCAGCATCATCATCACCGGGTCGGCGATCACCAGCGAGGCGCGGCACTGGTTCAGGATGAAGCCGATGCCGGGCCCGGCTTCGCGCATGCTCACCGGCACCAGCACCGCGCCCAGGCGCAGCACGGCCTGGGTCGCGATCACGAATTCCGCCCGGTTGGGCACCAGCAGCACGACACGGTCGCCGCCGGCCACGCCGGCGCGCCGCAGCCCCAGCGCCAGCCGGGCGGCCTGATCGCACAGCTCGCGCCAGGACCAGCGGCGGTCGCCGTCCACGAGCGCCTGCGCGCCCGGGTCCTGGGCTTCCGCCGCCGCGAACAGGGCGGCCAGGTGCGGCGGGCGTTCGGCGAAGCAGCGCAGCACGCGGTCGCCGAAGTGGCGCTCGTGGCGCAGCGGCACCTCGGGCCAGGCGGCGCCGCTCATGCGGCGGCTCCCGCGCCGACGTTGGCGCCGCGCTCGATCACGACCTCGTCATCGAGCAGCCGCCGCGAGTGGTTCAGGTCGGACTGGCTGATCAGCACCGAAAGCCCGGAGCCGCGCAACTGTCCCACCACTTCGGACAGCCGCTGCGACAGCGCCGGCGCCACGCCCTCGAAAGGCTCGTCCAGCAGGAGCACCCGCGTGCCGACGGCCAGCGCGCGCGCCAGCGCCGCCAGCTTCTGCTGCCCGCCGGAGCGCAGCAGCGCCTTGCGCTCGCGCCTCTCCAGCAGCTCGGGCAGGACGCCGTAGACGAACGCCAGCCGTTCGCGCACCGCGAGGCCGGGCGAGACCCACAGCGGCAGGCAGATGTTCTCCTCCACGGTGAGCTCGGGCACCAGCCCGCGGTCCTCCGGCATGTAGCCCACGCCCAGCGCGGCGCGGCGGTGGGCGGGCGTGCGCGCGAGGTCCGTGTCGCCGAGCGACACCTTGCCGGCAAGAAGGGGCAGGTGGCCCATCACGGTGCGCATCGCCGTCGTCTTGCCGGCGCCGTTGCGCCCGATCAGGCCGACCATGGTGCCGGGCCGCACGCGCAGCGTGAAGCCGCGCAGCACTTCCACGTTCTGGATGGAGACGCGGGCGCCTTCGATGGTGATCATGCGCCCACCCCTTCCGCGGCCGGCGTGGAGCCGGTCACGTAGCGCTGCACGTCCGCGTCGTCCAGCACCTGGCCGGGCGGCCCGTCGGCGATGACCCGGCCGCTGTAGAACGCCGCCACCCGGCTCGCGTAGCGGCGCACGATGTCCATGTCGTGCTCCACGAACACCACCGTGACCGGCGCGCGGTCCTGGTGGCTTTCGATCGCGCGCACGACGGTGTCCATGGTGGTGAACTTTTCATCGGCGCTCACGCCGCTGGTGGGCTCGTCCAGCAGCAGCAGGCGCGGGTGGCCGGTGAGCGCCATCGCGATGTCCAGCAGCTTGCGCACCCCGCCCGGCAACTCGCGCACGGGGCGCTCCGTGTGCGCGGCGAGCGCGAAATCGCGCAGCAGCTGCTCGCAGCGGGCCACCGAATCCGCATCCCGCGCCGGCTGCAGGAAGTGGGCGTGCGCGCGGCTGCAGTGCAGGGCGGTGAGCATGTTCTCCAGTACCGTCATGTGCAGGCACAGCTGCGGGATCTGGAAGGAGCGGGCCACGCCGCGCCGCGTGATCTCGCGCGGGGCGCGCTGGGTGATGTCCTCGCCCGCGAGCAGGATCGTTCCCGCGCTCGGCTTGAGGTAGCCCGTCACCATGTTGACGAAGGTCGTCTTGCCGGCGCCATTGCTGCCGATCAGGCACAGGCGCTCGCCCTGCGCGACGTCGATGTCGATGTCGGAGGCGGCGACCACCGCGCCGAACTTGCGCTGCAGCTTGCGCGCCGACAGGACCGGCGTGCCGCTCATGGCAGCACCTCCGTGCCGGTGACCGGCGCGGTCGCCTCCTTGCGCCGGCGCAGGAACGCGGGCCGCGCCAGCAGCGAGCCGAGCCCGTCCGGCAGGAACCGGATCACCAAGAGCAGGAACAGGCCCAGCGCCAGCTGCCAGGTGTTGGGGAAGTACGAACTGGAGAAGGAACGCACCAGCTCCAGCACGAAGGAGCTGGCGAGCACCGCCACCACGCTGTGGTGGCCCGCCAGGATCGCGACGAACACGAACTCGCCGGAGGTCGTCCAGTAGCTGAAGTTCGGGTCGATGTGGCCCAGCGCCAGCACCGCCAGCGCGCCGCCCACGCCGCCGAGCGCGGCGGCGATCACGTAGTTCCAGGCGACGATGTTGGCGACCGAGGTGCCGAGGTATTCGACGCGCAGTTCGTTGTCGCGCACGCCCAGCGACAGCAGTCCGCGCTGCGAATCGCAGTAGAGCCGCACCAGGCCGGCCAGCACGCAGGCGATCACCGCCGTCACCGCCCACAGCAGGTAGTGCGCGTGCGCATCCGGCGCCTTCCAACCGAACAGCGTCGCGCGGCCGACGTTGAAGCCGTCGGAGCCGCCGAGCGCCTCCGTCTTCATCAGCATGCCGTACAGCACCATCGACAGCGCCAGCGTCAGCATGGCGAAGAAGATGCCGCGGTAGCGCGCCAGCAGCGGCGCGAAGGGCGCGGCGACCAGGAACCCGGCGGTGCCGCCCAGGGTGGCCAGCAGCAGCATGTCGGTGAGCCCCGCGCGGTTGAACAGCAGGGCCGCGGCATAGCCGCCCGCGGCGAACACCAGGCCCTGCCCGAAGGGCACGACGCCGCTGCGCATCATGACGACGATGCCCAGCGACACCAGCCCGTTGGCCAGCGCCAGCGTGGCGAGCGAGACCAGCCAGCGCGGCGCCAGCCAGCCGGCGGCGAGCAGCAGGACCAGCCCGCCGGCGGTGGCGAGCAGGGTGCGTTGCAGCGGCGACCGGCCCATCCGCGTTCTCCGGGGGGTTGCGTCCGTCGTCATATCTTTCTTGCCTGGATGCGCTGGAACACGCCCTCGGGGCGGAACACGAGGATGATGGCCATCACGATGTAGATGCTGAACAGCTCCGCCGCCGGCCACAGGTGCACGGAGGCGGCGCGCGCGAGGCCCACCACCAGCGCGCCCAGGGCCGCGCCTTCGATGCTGCCCAGCCCGCCGATGATCACGACGGCGAAGCTCACGATGATCACGCCGACCGACAGGCCCGGCTGCACCGAGATCATCGGCGCCGTGAGCGCGCCGCCGAGCGCCGCGAGGAACACGCCGACGACGAAGGCGCCCGTGTACACGCGCGAGACGTTCACGCCCATGCTGGCGGCGATCTCCGGGTTGTGGATCACGGCCGTGACGATCTTGCCCTGGCGCGTGCGGTTGAGGACCCACCAGCTCGCGATGCCCGCGGCGACCGCCACGCCCACCAGCATCAGGTCGTAGCCCGCGTAGCTCAGCGCGCCGAGCTGGATGTTGCCGAAGGCCTGGTAGGTGTCGGAGGCGTAGTAGGGATGCACGCCCCACAGCAGCTTGGTGACGTCCTCCAGGATCAGGAACAGGGCATAGGTGACCAGCACCAGCAGCACCTCGTCGCGCTGGTAGAACATGCGCAGCAGCCCGCGCTCGGTCAGCGGCGCCAGCAGCGCGGCGACGCCGGCGGCGGCCAGCACCAGCGCGCCCACGCTGAGCGCGGGCGAGAATTTCATGGAGACCAGCCACGCGACCAGGCTGGCGCCCGCATAGGCGCCCACCGCATAGAAGCTGCCGTGCGCGATGTTCAGGATCTTGAGGACCCCGAACACCAGCGTCAGCCCCAGCGCGACGATGAACAGCCAGGCCGCGTAGGAGAGCCCGTCGAAGAAGATGGTGAGGACGAGGCTCACTCGGTCAGCACTTCGCGCCCGGCAGCCCGGCCTTGAGCCATTCCTCGCTCTTCATGTTGGCCGGGGGGTTCACGCATTCGGCCGGGAAGCGCTGGATGTCCTCCAGCACCACCATCTTCCTCGCCGCGTCCCAGCGGGTGCGGCCGATCGCCGTGTCCTGGATCGCCTGGTGGCCGTCGCCCAGCGCCATGCGGATGGTGCCGGCCGGCGATTCCCAGCTGCTGCCCTTGAGCGCCGCCGCCAGCTGCTCCGGCGTGGGCTTCTTGCCGCCGTTGGCCGCCATCGCCTTCTCCGCGGCCAGCTTCAGGCCCAGCATGGCCTGCACCATGCGGTAGGGTGCCTGCACGGGGTAGGTGTTGTAGGCCTTGGAGTAGAGGTCCCACCACCAGTCGTTCAGGGCCGACTTGGGCGACATCAGGCCGTAGGCGCCCCGCGCGCCCAGGATGGCGCCGTTGGGCATCTTCTCGCCCAGCCCCGGCAGCACGTGGTCGGCCGCGGAGAACACCGGCGTCTGCTTGGCGAACACGCCGCGCGCCCCCGCCTGCAGGATGAAGGCCTGCAGGTCGCCGCCCCACAGGCTGGAGTGCACGATGTCCGCCGGCTTGGACAGCAGGGCGGAGACCTCGGTGCCGTACTGGCCCGCGCCGAACTTGGGCAGCAGGTCGGCGTCCACCTTGGCGTCCTTGTACAGGTGCGCCATGGCCAGGCTGAAGTCCTTCTTGCTGTCCTGGCCCCAGGCGTAGTCCTGGTTGATCATGTTGTAGCGCGTGATCTTCATGTTGCGCGCCTTCAGGTAGCGCGCCAGGGCCACGTTGTCCATGGTCGCGTGGGCGGCCGTGCGGAACACGTAGTTGTACTTGCCGTCCTCGAAGATGCGCGGGGTGCCGCAGTCGTAGAGGATCAGGAACTTCTTCATCTCCTCGGCCACCGGCGCGACGGCCAGGCAGTCGCCCGAGCCCACGTAGCCGACCACCGCGTCCACCTTCTCGCGCTCGTACAGGGCCTTGAGCTCCTGCACCTGCTTGGTGGCGCCGCCGTTCTCGTCCACGTAGACGGCCTCGATCTTCATGCCGCCGAAGCCCACCTTGTTGTAGGGCGCGGGCGCCTTGCCGGCGTTGAACGCATCCACCAGCACCTTCGCGCCGTTGACCGCCGGCACGCCGAAGCTTTCCGCGGCCTGCCCGGAGAGGAAGCTCACGATGCCGATCCTGAAGGTCTCCTGCGCCAGCGCGGGAGCGCAGGCCAGGGACAGGGCGGCGGCGGCGCAGGCGGTGCGCCAGCCGCGCGCACGCGAGCGCGAAGAGGGGGTGGGTTGCATGGGGATGTCTCCTGGTTGGAATGCAAGGCTCGGGAGCCGAAGCACTCCTTTTGTCGCATCCGCATGACGCGGCGCGGCTCGGGACTTTCCCGCAGTGAGGGTCCGGCCTTGCGCCGGATCAGGGTGTCAGCGCGGCCGGGATGCTGGACTTGGAGAGCATGAACACCGCGCGGCGGCTGTCCGCGGGCGCGCTGGCGAGCAGCATCTCCAGGCGCCCGATCAGCTGCGAGGGGTCGGTGCCGTCCAGGGGGATCAGCGCCTGCGCCACCCGCACGTGCGCCGACCATTCGAGCGGCCGGCCCTTGAAGGGCATGAGGCAGCGCGCGACGATGCGCGGCCCGGCCTCGGCCACCTCGTCCGCATGCAGCGGCCCTTCCAGCAGGATGCCGAAGCGGTGCTCGGACAGGCGCGCCACGGTGTCGATCTCGCGCGCCACGGACAGCAGGCGGCCGGCCACGCGCAGGGTCAGCTCGCGCGCGGAGTCGGAGTCGAACTGGCGGCGGATCTGCTCGATGTTGCCGATGTCCACCAGCAGCATGGCGCTGCGGAACTTCAGCCGCTGCGAGCGCGTGATCAGCCGCACCAGGCGCTCGTGGAACACGGCGGCGTTGATCAGGCCGGTGGCCGGGTCGATGCGGTCCAGGCCCTGGATCCGCCGCACGTGCTCGCGCCGGTGCTGGCTGCGCATGGCCAGCACGATCAGCAGGATGGGCAGCTCGGCGGCGATCGCGAACTGCATGCCGTGCGTGGTCCAGAAGCTGATGGGGATCAGCCCCGCGGCGCGGGCGATCGGGAACAGCGCCACGATGGCCACGGGCGAGGACCCGAGCAGCAGCCAGGGCGCGTAGCGGTCGCCGCGGATCGCGGCCCACAGCACCACGCCCAGCCCCGCCACCGTGGCGGCGATGAAGAAGACGACGATCAGGCGCAGGCGCTCCATCACGTCGGGCGTGAGCACCAGGTAGATCGCCAGCGGGATCGAGGCCAGCCCGCCCAGCACCAGCAGCTTGTACAGCAGCCGCGAGCGCTCGCGCAGCGACACCACCTCGGCCAGGAAGATCTGCAGCGAGGCGATGGCGAACAGCGGCAGCACCTGCGGCGCGATGTTGTTCCACCAGGGCCAGTCGCCCCACAGGTGCAGCCCGGCCAGCCCCGTGATCGTCGCCTGGGTCAGCGCCATCAGGAGGGCCGACATCGAATAGAGCCAGTAGCCGGGATCCTCCAGCGTCACGGCGCCGGTGACGGCCAGCATCACCGCCAGCACCACCAGCCCGAAGTAGATGCCCAGCATGAGCGAGATGCCCTGCTCGTTGCGCCCCATGTAGCTGTCGCTCACGAACTGCAGGGGCGCGCCGAAGATGGTGCCGTTCTGGATGCGCAGCAGGTGCACGCGCGGCGCCTGCGGCGACACCGACACGGGCATCACGGGGTGGCGGTGCGGCAGCGGCCAGGCGCTCAGCGCGATGGTGTCGCCGGCCGAGCGGGCGGTCCATTCGCCGGCGGCGTTCTGCACGAACAGCGTCACGCGGTCCACGCCGGGGTAGGGGATTTCGAGGTACCAGCGCTCGGCGCTGGGGGCCGGCGGGGCGGTGAAGCGGATCCAGAGGGCCTGGCCCTTGTCCAGCCGGTAGATGTTGTTGTCGCCGGTGGGATGCCAGCGGATCGCCGGGTCGCGGATGACGTCCTGGACCTCGGCCTTGCCGGCTTCGTCCACCCAGGCGTCGCCCGCGTCGCGCAGCATGACGGGCTGCTGCGTGGGGTCGAACTTCAGCGCTTCACGCGCGACGGCCGGCCCGGCGAAGAGGATGTTCGCCAGGAACAGCAGCGCGGCCACCGAGCGGTGGACCGGGGCAAACCAACCCATCGGCGCCTTCTCCTTGACGACTAATCCTGTTTCACATTCTTACGGCTTCTGGTCCGGTCGACAATAGGGAAATGAAATTGATCCGCCTGCGGGAAGGCCGGGAGCGCTCACTGTTGCGCCGGCACCCATGGATATTCGATTCGGCCGTCGCCAGGGGAGGCGGCGACCCCGGGGAGACCGTGCGCGTCGAAGGGCATGACGGCCGTTTCCTGGCCTGGGCGGCGTTCAGCCCCGCCTCCAAGATCAGGGCGCGGGCCTGGAGCTTCGAGGAAGCGCAGCGGATCGACGCCGCCTTCTTAGGGAGCCGGCTCGCCCAGGCCGTCGCCTTACGCGCCCGGCTTAAGGTGCCCAGCGAAGGGGTGCGGCTGGTGCACGGGGAGTCCGACGGCCTGCCGGGATTCGTGGTGGACCGCTACGGCGACACCCTCGTGGCGCAGTTCCTCTCCGCCGGGGCCGAACGCTGGAAGAAGGTCCTTGCCGATTCCCTGCTGGACGTTACCGGCGCGCAACGGCTTTACGAAAGATCCGACGCCAGCGCCCGCGGGCTCGAGGGTTTGCCCGAGGTCACCGGCTGGCTGCGCGGCGAGGGGCCGACCGAGCTCACGATCGCGGAACACGGCTGGAAGTTCGCGCTGGACATCGCCGGCGGCCACAAGACCGGCTTCTACCTGGACCAGCGCGACAGCCGCGCCCGCTTCGCCGAGTGGGTGGCGCGCCTGGGCGCGCAGCGGGTCCTGAACTGCTACTGCTACACGGGCGGCTTCACGGTGGCGGCACTGGCGGGCGGCGCCGGCGAGGTGACCTCGATCGATTCCTCCGGGCCGGCGCTGGAACGCGCGCGCGCCAACGTGGCGCTCAACGGCTTCGATGCGGCCCGCTGCGAGTTCCTCGACGCCGACGTGAATGCCAGCCTGCGCCGCTTCGGCGAGGCGGGCCGGGTGTTCGACGCGATCGTGCTGGATCCGCCCAAGCTGGCACCCACCGTGGCGCACGCCGAAAAGGCCGCGCGCGCCTACAAGGACATCAACCGGCTGGCGCTGAAGCTGCTGGCGCCCGGCGGCGTGCTCTTCACCTTTTCCTGCTCCGGCGGCATTTCCGCCGACCTGTTCCACAAGATCGTCGCTTCGGCGGGCACCGATTCCGGCGTGGACGGCTACATCGCCGACCGGCTGGGGGCCGCGCCCGACCACCCGATGACGCTGGCCTTCCCCGAAGGCGAGTACCTCAAGGGGCTGGTGGTGATCCGCAAGGCTTGAGGCGCGCCCTGCGCGCCCCATGTTTCCTTCTTAAACTATCCGGTTCCCCAGGAGTTCCCCCATGAGCCTCATCCCCGCGACCATCCTCACCGGCTTCCTCGGTTCCGGCAAGACCACCCTGCTCAAGCGCGTGCTGGGCGAAGCCCACGGCCAGAAGATCGCCGTGATCGAGAACGAGTTCGGCGAGGAGAACATCGACAACGACATCCTGGTGAGCGACACCAAGGAGCAGATCGTCCAGATGAGCAACGGCTGCATCTGCTGCACGATCCGCGAGGACCTGCGCTCCGCCCTGCAGCTGCTGGCGGCCAAGAAGCGCAAGGGCCTGCTCGATTTCGACCGGGTGGTCATCGAGACCACCGGCCTGGCCGACCCCGGCCCGGTGGCGCAGACCTTCTTCATGGACGACGAGATCGCCGAAAGCTACCTGCTGGACTCCATCCTGACGCTGGTGGACGCCAAGCACGCGGAGCAGCAGCTGGACGAGCGCCAGGAAGCGCGCCGCCAGGTGGGCTTCGCCGACCAGATCTTCATCAGCAAGACCGACCTCGTCGGCAAGGACGAGGTGGATGCGCTGATGCACCGCCTCAAGCACATGAACCCGCGCGCGCCCCAGCAGGCGGTGCATTTCGGCGAAGTCCCGATCAAGGAGGTGTTCGACCTGCGCGGCTTCAACCTGAACGCCAAGCTGGACATCGACCCGGACTTCCTCAAGGAGGACGGGCACGACCATGCGCACGACCACGATCATGACCACGAGCACGGGGAGCACTGCGACCACCCGCACCACCACGCCCACGACGACGACGTCAAGAGCTTCGTCTTCCGCTCGGACCGGCCCTTCGACCCCATGAAGCTGGAAGACTTCCTGGGAGCGATCGTGAACATCTACGGCCCCCGGATGCTGCGGTACAAGGGCGTGCTGCACATGAAGGGCACCGAGCGCAAGGTGATCTTCCAGGGCGTGCACCAGCTCATGGGAAGCGACCTCGGGCCCCAGTGGGCCGCGGGCGAGCCGCGCACGAGCAAGATGGTCTTCATCGGCATCGACCTGCCCAGGGACATCTTCCTGCAGGGCCTCGAGCAGTGCCTTGTCTGACGCCGGCCTGCGGCTTCCTCTGAGCCGCCGGGCCGATGAGGCGGGGTTACGCTGGCGCCCTTTCATGCACCCAGCGCCGGTCCCGCCCGATGTTTGTCTCGCTTCCGCAACTCACGGAATCTCCCCTTCGGGGTGCGGGAATGGCGCGCCATGACGAAAAGGAGGTTCACGGTCGTGCAGAGCCCTTAACTCAGGGTATAAATCGCGGTCATGACGGCGTCACCCCTACAACGAAAGGCAGGCCTGCAGGCAATGAGCTGCACGCCGCCGGCGCCGATGACGCGAGGAGACCGGAAGTGAAGGCCCAGCCCAAGGTCGCTGCCAAGACCAAGAAACCAGC
>DASWUI010000032.1:0-4679 GCA_036401715.1 Ramlibacter sp.
GGATTCGAACCCTCGATACGGTAAACCGTATACCGGATTTCGAGTCCGGCGCATTCGACCACTCTGCCACCGCTCCTGAATTCGGTTCGCGTGGTGCGAAGCCGGTGATTTTAGCGCAAACGGGCGGCAGGCCGCCCGCGCCCTCACATCCGCGGTTCTCCGCGCTCGTTCACGATGATCGTGTTGCCCGCCGGCGGTGCGCTCATCTGCGCCGTGTGCAGCTGGCCCCGGTAGTTGTAGGTGACCTCGTAGTACGCGGGCGCGCCCTGCACGGTCTCGCAGCGCTGCACGTCCTGCGTGGCGTAGCCGGGCGCGGCATTGCCGGCCACCCGGTTGCCGACCACGGCGCCGCCCACCGCGCCGACCGCCGTGGCCGCGTCGCGCCCGCTGCCGCCGCCGATCTGGTGGCCCAGGATGCCGCCGACGATCGCGCCCACCACGGCGCCGCCCAGGTTGGCCCCCGGGTTGGCTGCCGGAACGGCCTGCCGCTCCACCCAGCAACGCTGCGTCCCCGCGCCCATGATCGCGCGCACGTCGCGGATGGGGACTTCCCGCACGCGCTCGCTGGCGCGGCGGCGCCAGCGGTAGTCGTCGGCCGTCGAGGCCTGCGGCTCGAAGTCATAGCGGCGGCCTTCGCGCGCCGGGCGCACCGACGCGATGTCCCATTGCAGCCCCGTGCCGCGCAGGTCGGGGTAGTTCCCCCGGCGCAGCACGGCGCAGCGGCCGCCGAAGCGCGGCTCCTCGCACACTTCCCAGCGGCCGCGCTCGACCACCACGGACTGCGCGGTGTTCCCGAGCGCGCGGCGCTCCACGTTGCGCATCTGCCGGTCCACGACGACGGAACGGCCGCGGAAGCCCTCGTGCTCGTACAGGACGACCTGCGCCATCGCTTGCGACGCGAGGACCAGTGCGGAGGCGGCGAACGCCGCCTTGATGATTTGCTTTGCCATTCGTGGGCTCCTTTTCGATGCAGCAAACGCGGATCGAAGTCCGCTCGCAATGCATGCTCGTCAGGAGCCGGGCACGGCCTTGTAGGCCGCTGCCGCCCAGCCTTGTCGGCGGGCTGGCGGCGCGGGTAAAGATTCAGCTGCTGAGCCGCTCGACGCCGCCCATGTACGGCCGCAGCGCTTCCGGCACCGTCACGCTGCCGTCGGCGTTCTGGTAGTTCTCCAGCACCGCGACCAGCGTGCGGCCCACGGCCAGCCCGGAACCGTTGAGCGTGTGCAGCAGCTCGTTCTTGCCCTGCGCGTTCTTGAAGCGCGCCTGCAGCCGCCGCGCCTGGAAGGCCTCGCAGTTCGACACCGAGCTGATCTCGCGGTAGGTGTCCTGCGCCGGCAGCCACACCTCCAGGTCGTAGGTCTTGGCGGCGCCGAAGCCCATGTCGCCGGTGCACAGCAGCACCACCCGGTAGGGCAGGCCCAGCTTCTGCAGGATGGCCTCGGCGTGGCGGGTCATCTCCTCCAGCGCCTCGTAGCTCTTTTCCGGGTGCACCACCTGCACCATCTCGACCTTGTCGAACTGGTGCTGGCGGATCATGCCGCGCGTGTCGCGGCCGGCGCTGCCCGCTTCCGAGCGGAAGCAGGGCGTGTGCGCCGTGAGCTTCAGCGGCAGCTGCGCTTCGGGCACGATCTCGTCGCGCACGAAGTTGGTCAGCGTCACTTCGCTGGTGGGGATCAGGTACAGCGCCTGCTGTTCCTCGGAGGCCAGTCCCTCCTGCCCGCCCTTGCTGACCGCGAACAGGTCGCCTTCGAACTTGGGCAGCTGGCCGGTGCCGCGCAGCGTGGCCTCGTTGACGATGTAAGGCGTGTAGCACTCGGTGTAGCCGTGCTCCTGCGTCTGCACGTCCAGCATGAACTGGGCGAGCGCGCGGTGCAGGCGCGCCACCTGCCGCTTCATCACCGTGAAGCGCGCGCCGCTGAGCTTCACGCCGGCTTCGAAGTCCAGCCCCAGCGGCTGGCCGATGTCCACGTGGTCCTTCACCGCGAAGTCGAACTTGCGCGGCGTCCCCCACTTGCGCACCTCCACGTTGCCGTGTTCGTCGCTGCCCCTGGGCACGCTCTCGTGCGGCAGGTTGGGCACCGCCAGCAGCAGCGCCTGCATCTCGGGCTGGATCTGCTCCAGCCGGGCGGCGGACTGGTCGAGCTCGGTCTTGAGCTGCGCGACCTCGCCCATGACCGCGTCGGCCGGCTCGCCCTTGGACTTGAGCTGCCCGATCTGCTTGGACAGCGCGTTGCGCCTGGCCTGCAACTCTTCGGTGCGGGTCTGGATGGTCTTGCGTTCGGCTTCCAGGCGCTGGAAGGCCTCGACGTCCAGGTAGGGTTGCGGGGACTTGCGGGCCTCGAGCCGTGCGACCACGGACGGCAGGTCTTTTCGGAGCAGGTTGACGTCGAGCATCGACCCATTTTATTCGGCGCGCCCGCTACCATCTTCGGTTGGCTTCCACCCAAGGAGGAACCCCATGCAGATCGCACCCTACCTGTTCTTCAACGGCCAGTGCGAGGAGGCGCTGAACTTCTACGCCAAGGCCCTGGGCGGCAAGGTCACGGCGCTGATGCGCTACGAAGGCTCGCCCATGGACGACGGCAAGCTGCCGCCCGGCTACGGCCAGAAGGTCATGCACGCGAACTTCCAGGCCGAGGGCACCGAGTTCATGGCCAGCGACGGCATGCCCGGCATGCCGGCCCCGATCTACGGCGGCTTCGCGATGTCGCTCTACGTGAAGAACGACAAGGACAAGGCCAGGAAGATGTTCGACGCCCTCAGCGAAGGCGGCAAGGTGACCATGCCCTTCGCGCCACCGTTCTGGGGCGGGCACTTCGGCATGCTGATCGATCCGTTCGGGGTGCCGTGGATGGTCAGCACCGAGTGAATCAGGCCAGCGTCGCCGGATCCAGGTTCGCGCCGCACAGCACCAGCGCCACGATCTCGTCGCCCTTGGGCGCGTAGGCGCCGCCTTGCAGCGCCGCCAGGCCCAGCGCCGCGGCGGGCTCCACCGCCAGCTTGAACTCCTTCCAGAGCGTGAGCTGCGCCCGGCGGATCGCGTCGTCGGGCAGCAGCAGCGCCTCGGGCACGTGGCGCTGCGTGATCTCCCAGGCGATCGCGCCGATGCGCTTGGCGCCCAGCGAATCGGCGGCGATGCCGCTCACCGCGACGTCCACCGGCGTGCCGGCTTCGCGCGCGCGGAACAGCGTGGGCGCGAGCTCCGGCTCCAGCGCGATCACGCGGCTGCGGTCCTCGAACCAGGCCGCCACGCCGGCGATCAGGCCGCCGCCGCCGACGCTCACCAGCACGCTGTCGGGCGGCTCGCCGCCCTGCTCCTCGATCTCCATGGCCAGCGTCCCGGCGCCCGCGACCACTTCCTCCTGGTCGTAGGCGTGCGTGAGCAGCGCGCCCGTTTCGCGCTGGCGCGCGAGGCAGGCTTCCAGCGCTTCGGCGTACACCGCGCCGGTGACGACCACCTCGGCGCCGAGCTCGCGCAGCTTCGCCTGCTTGGCGGCGCTGCTGACCGTGGGGACGAAGACTTCGCACTTCGCGCCGAGCGCGCGCGCGGCCGCCGCGGTGGCGATGCCCGCGTTGCCGCCGGAGGCGACGATCACGCCGCTGGCGGGAATCGGGTTGGCGAGCAGGCGGTTGTACATGCCGCGCGCCTTGAAGCTGCCGGCGACCTGCAGCTGTTCCAGCTTGAGCCAGAGTTCGGCGCAGGGGATGCCGAGGGCGCTGCCGGGGAGTTTCCACAGGGGCGTGCGGCGGACGAAGGCGCGGCCGTCGGTGGTGAAACGGGAGGCGGCGGCTTCGATGGAGGTCTTGTTCATGCGTTCGGATCGCGCTTCAGGAGTGGCGCGCTGCGCCAGCGCAACGCCCTGGATTCCCGCCTCCGCGGGAATGACGAAACCGGGTCACGAGGCAAGATCCGCAGACCTGCCTTCCGTCATCCCCGCGGAGGCGGGGATCCAAGGCTTCAGGAAAGCCTCGCACCCTGCCGCTACAGCTTCAGTCCCTTGGGCAAGGGGAACTTCACCGTCTCCACGATCCCGTCCATCTTGCGCACCGACACGGCGCCCAGCGCCTTGATGCGGTCGATCACGTCCTGCACCAGCACCTCGGGGGCCGAGGCGCCGGCGGTCAGGCCCACGCGCTCCTTGCCGGCCAGCCATTCGGCCTGCAGTTCGGCCGGGCTGTCCACCATGTAGCTCTGCACGCCCAGCTTGCGCGCGAGTTCGGCCAGGCGGTTGCTGTTGGAGCTGGTGGGGCTGCCCACCACGATCAGCACGTCCACCTCGCGCGAGAGCATCTTCACCGCGTCCTGGCGGTTCTGCGTGGCGTAGCAGATGTCCTGCTGCTTGGGCTCGCGGATCGTCGGGAAGCGCGCCTTCACGGCGCGCGTGATCTCCGCCGCGTCGTCCACCGACAGCGTGGTCTGCGTCACCACGGCCCGCCGTTCGGTCTGCGAAGGCTGCACCTTCGCCACGTCCGCCACGTCCTCGACCAGGTGGATGCCGCGATCGAGCTGGCCCATGGTGCCTTCCACTTCGGGGTGTCCCTTGTGGCCGATCATGATGAACTCGTAGCCCTCCCGCGCGAGCTTCGCCACTTCGATGTGCACCTTGGTGACCAGGGGGCAGGTGGCGTCGAAGACGTGGAAGCCGCGCGCCTGCGCCTCCTGCTGCACCGCCTTGCTC
>DASWUI010000033.1:0-2001 GCA_036401715.1 Ramlibacter sp.
CGTGCCGGAACCGGTGGTGCCCGGCACCGCGTCGCCCCCGGAGGAGCCCGGGTGCGGCAGCGAGCCGGCGACGCCCGAGGGGCCGCCGGGCGGCCCGTCCGGCGCGGCCGGCCGCACCACTTCCGCGGAGTTGCCGGTGCCGGGGCTGCCCGGTGCATTCGGATTGGTGTCAGCCTGCTTGCTGCACGCGGCGAGCGCGAGCGCGCCGGCAGTGACCACAGTCGCGAGTGCCCGGGACTTGCGCATCATCTTCACTGGGTCGCGGAGGCGGCCGGCGTGCTCGGCGTGGCGGAGCCGGAGCTCATGTCGGTGCTGCTGCCCGGGGTGGAGCCGGCGGTGCCGGAAGCGCCCATGGAAGTGCCGCTGCCCGTGGTCGAGCCCATGCCGGAGCTGCCGGCGGTGGTGTCGGTGCTCGTGCCCGTGCCGCTGGTGCCCATGCTGCCGGAAGCCGTGCTGCTGGTGTCGGCCGGCGAGGTCGTGGTCGACGGCGTCGTGGTCGAGGTCGAGGAAGACGTCGAGGTGTCGGGCGAGGTTGCAGCCTCGTCCTTGTTGCCGCAGGCGCTCAGGGACAGGGCGGCCGTCAGGGCCAGGGCAGCGCTCAGCGCGATCGGGGACTTGATCATCAGGAACTCCTTAGGGTTTCGTTTCGAAATGCATCGAGTGAGGACTGACAGCGTGTTTGCCGCTGCCTGCGGCTCACTTTAGGGGGGTGGGTTTTCCACTATGTCGTCTGCCACTGTCGAACCGTGTAGGACAAAGCACGGCAGGACGGCACGGTTCAGGCAAGGGCCGAGGCCAGAGTGTCCTCCCGCAATGCATCGGAGACCGCCCGCAGCTCCTCCCGCCGCACGGTGATCGCGCGCGCGAGCGACTGCAGGTCCACCCGGGCGGCCAGCGCGCGGTTGAACACCTGCTCGCGCTCCTGCCGCACGTGCCGCTCCACGTATTCGGCCAGGACCGCCACGCGCGCGTCATACAGCTCGTCCTCCGCCGCGGTGGCGAGGATCTGCGCCAGCAGCTCTCGCTGGCTGCCGTGCTGGCCTTCCGCTTCATCCAGCAGGTCCTCGTCCTGCAGCGCCTCGCGCAACGCGGGATAGAACAGCTCCTCTTCCAGCTTCGCGTGGATCGTCAGTTCCAGGCAGATCTCCTCGGCCAGCGCGCGGCGCTGGAGCGCCGGCGCGCGGGTGCGCACGAGATCGCGGTAGGACTGGAACAGACCGTGCACCGCCAGGTGGTCGGCGTCGAGCAGGTCGATGGCATCGGGCGCTTGCTTCTTCATGTTCTTCATGGTGTGCGTCTCTCGTCTGCGTGGGTCACGAGCGGCCGGAGCTTTCCGCCCTGGTCTTGGCGAACTGCTTCATCACCGGCGCCGCCGGCGAGCCGCGGTTGGCCCCGGTGGCCTGCGGCTGCAGGTCGGCTGCGGGCTTCTTCGCGCGGCTGCGCGCGCCTTGCCTGTTCGGCGTCTTGCGGGGCGTGGTCATGGCTGCCTCTCGTGGGGTTTCCTACTCTAGAGATGCGCGCGTCCCGCGCTGTCGGCGGGATGGGGACGCGCGTGTAGGAAAGCGGGCGGTCTCAGTCCCGCGGCCGCGACCGCACGGCCTTCTCGTACGCGGCCATCAGCGGCGTCACGGAGATGCCGTGCACGACGATGGAGCTCACCACCACCGCCAGGGTCAGCGCGATCAGCTGCTCCGCCAGCGCGGGCTCCAGCCCATGGTTGACGGCATACATCAGGTAGTAGAGCGAACCGACCCCGCGGATGCCGAACCAGCCGAGCAGCCAGCGCTGCCCGCGGGACACGGACGAGCGTGCCAGCCCGGCGCGCACCGCCACCGGGCGGATCACCAGCAGCAGCAGCGGCACGAACCACCAGGGCGCCAGCGCCCATTGCACGGCCCACAGCAGCGCGCCGATGGTGATCACGATCGCGACCTCGCCGATGCGCTCGGCCTGTTCGTTGAAGCCCAGCACCGCCTGCGCCATGAAGGCCGGCCCGTGCTT